>JBDLUZ010000288.1:0-2931 GCA_039805045.1 Bacteroidota bacterium
GTTCCTGTAATGGTTTCATTTCCTTTGAAAGCATTTACCGTGCCATTCTTGTTAAACTGGAATGTATATCCATCAAACTCGGGAAGCACACTGACATTCGAGGCAGTAAAAAAATCCAGCGTCCAGCTGCCGGCTGTCATGTAAGAGAGGATTAGATTTTCCTTGATTTCGGAAGATTTTTCCTTGGAGCAGGACAAACCTATGAAAACAAGTAACATGAAAAGGAAAGGGTATTTTTTCATAATCACTTACATTTCATCGAAGTTCCACTAATTTCCTGATAAAACCGTCATTTTTGCTGATCCGGATTCCATCCCAGATATTTGCCACCCTGATCAAGTGCTAGCCTGTAATTAGAGATTACAACAGTTTCAACCCAACCAGACCCCAAAAACTCCTGACGCCGAAGAATCAGTTCAAATTTCCCGGTTTTTTTGTCAGCTGCTACAGGCAGATTTACCAGTTCATACCCATTTAATGCCGGCAGAGATAGAAATTTCCCCATTTGCTCTTTAGATGTAAACTGGAGGAAATGCAAAACTGAAATTGGCTGTCGTCCGGATTTCACCGATATCGGCAACTGATCAACTTGTCGCCTGGTCTGGATACGCAATAAGTCGGGCTCAGAAGGGAACAGCACTTCAAGGTAATTAGACCAGGACTTATCTGTTTTAGCCTGAGCAAGCCATTCATGCGAACCAAATGGCAGCATAGCCTGATTCACAGCCTTATTGTATCCGAGCGTATCCGGCGCATAAAAGTAAAACTCTCTGATACTTCTTTGGGTAAACCTGCCTGTAAATTTTGCACCAACCTGCCGGGCAAGCATTTCCACCAACCTGTCTTCCATGTTGAGCAAAATTTCTGATTCCTCCTGTTTAGGCATCCCGTTTTTATCGGTCTGATTGAGCTTGACCCTTAGAATAACCACAAAAGAATCTTCCTGAACAGGAGCCAGCGGCCTATACCCAAGATCTACATTGATGGAAACGGGGCGTCCATTGAGTGAAACAATATAATTCTCCCAATCGTGTTCCACTTTTTGAGCAGTAACAGCAAATGGGATAAAAAATAGTATGTAAAATAAAAATTTCTGCATGATCGGGATTCGGTTCAGAAAGTAAAGTAATTTCAATTCCAACAAACTGGGAAATAAATGCCATTGATCCGTGATATTATTAACGTTTTGGAAACAGCCGCCCCCCTTCATTTGCAGGAAAGTTATGACAATGCCGGTTTGGCATGCGGCAACCAAGATATGGAATGTAGTGGCGCATTGGTAGCACTTGACCTCACGATGGAAGTCATCAATGAGGCAATATTGCTCAAAAAAAACCTGATCATCACCCATCATCCCCCTGTTTTCAAGGGACTCAGGCAGCTGGTATCTGGGGATGCCGTTTCAGATCTGATTATTGCCTGTATCAAAAATGACATCAGTGTCTATGCGAGCCACACCAACCTTGACAATGTGTTGCATGGCGTGAACGGAGAAATTGCGGCCAGGTTAAATTTACAAAAAACCAGGGTACTGCAGCCTCTGCCAGGAACCCATCGGCAGCTTGCTGTATTCGTTCCTGAAAAGAATGAGGAATCCGTTAAAGCTGCCATGTTTACTGCAGGAGCCGGCACTGTAGGCCGTTACGATGAGTGCAGTTTTTCCACAGCAGGTACTGGTACGTTCAGGCCCCTTAAAGGATCGAACCCGTTTACAGGAGCATTGGACATAAGGAGCCATGAACAGGAAGTCAGGCTTGAATTCATTTATCCTGTTCACCTGGAAAACAGAATCCTGCAGGCTTTGCATTTGGCACATCCATATGAAACCGTTGCCTATTCCCTTTACCCCATAGAAAACAAGTTTGGTGAGCTGGGAGCCGGAATCATCGGAGAACTGGTTGAGCCTGTTACCGTTCAACATTTTTTTGAGCAGGTCAAAGCAAAATTCCAGACAGGGGTTATCAGGCACAGTGAGGTTTTCAAAACAACCGTTAAAACAGTAGCCATTTGTGGAGGATCTGGCAAATCATTGATTATCAAAGCTTTGAAAAACAATGCAGACTTGTTTTTGACAGCAGACCTTGGATATCATGATTTTTTTCTGGGGGGCAAACAAATGATTCTGGCGGATATGGGACACTTTGAAAGTGAGCAATTTACATCTGACCTTATCCTGAGGCTGATTAACGAAAAAATCCCTACCTTTGCCGTCCAAAAAGCCGCCAGTAAAACGAATCCTGTCAATTATTTTTTATAACGCAATATGGCAACAGTAAAAGAATACTCCGTTGAGGAAAAGCTATCTTCCCTTTATAACCTCCAGAAGGTTGAAAGTAAATTGGACGAAATAGCCATCTTAAAAGGCGAACTGCCTATAGAAGTTAAAGACCTGGAAGATGAAATTCAGGGACTTCATGCCAGGGAAACAAGAATTGAAGAAGAGATCAATGGCATCAATGAATTCATTGAACAGAAAAAACAGGCTATCATTCAATCACAGGAGCTTATCAACAAATATGAAAAGCAAAGTGATAATGTAAAGAATAACAGGGAGTATGAGGCCATAAACAAGGAAATTGAAAACCAGACTCTTGACCTTAAACTGGCAGAAAGGCATATCAAAGATGCCAATGAAGAGATAGCTGAAAAAGCCCGGGTACTGGATACAGCCAAAAGAAATATTGCTGTAAAGGAAGCCAACCTCAAGGTTAAAAAAGGTGAGTTGGATAAAATCATTGCTGAAACCGAAAAAGAAGAGGCTGCGTGCAGACTGACGTCTGATAAGGCAAGAGCTGCTGTTGACCCAAGATTGTTGGCGTCATTCGACAGAATCAGGAATAATTTCAGAAATGGTCTTGCGGTTGTGCCAGTTGTTCGTGACGCCTGTGGAGGTTGCTTCAATGCTATACCGCCACAACGTCAAAGTGAAAT
>JBDLUZ010000289.1:0-2922 GCA_039805045.1 Bacteroidota bacterium
AAAAGGTTCAATTGTTCCAACAGACAAGGATATGGGTAATGGAAATATGATGCTGATAACAGCTACTTATACCGATAAAGGAGGAGCAGGATTAAGGCCTCAAAGTGGCGTAGGTTCCGTGACTTTGAAAAGTCCGGTTATATCAGTTGCAACTTCTACCGGCAAACGAGGTATTAATATTACTGAGTTTGGTGGAAGGAAGCGTGCTGTATTGGAAGCTGCATCAGGCATTCTCGAATTCGACAAGATGAGCCTGAAAAATATTACGGCACTCGAATTGAGTTATGCCATGCAGAAAGCTCCTGAATTTGGTTATACCATCAGCTGGTATGTTGACAATCCGAATGGAACCAAACTTGGAGAGGTTAAAATTGGAAAGGACGCAGATACCAAAAACACAAAGGTTATGGTACCCCTTCAGCAGGTTCCAGACCAGTCGTTCAAGCTTGTCATGAAAATGGAGAAGGCAGACAGTAAGGAGGCGCAGTTTGTGGCTGTGACTTCATTCAGGCTTGTTGCCGGAAAATAGCAGTATGGTTCAATCCATAAAAGAAAGGGGGGTCTCAATCGAGACCCCCTTTGTATTTAAATAGCATGATAATCAGCAATTCAGGTTAATCCATCGCAATATTTTTTAGGCGAAAACCTGAGATAATTTGAGTAAGTTGATCCTTGCTATATACTTCATTTTGTGGCTGCCCTGCTTTTATCTTTTACCAGGTTGATAATCAAAAAGACAGCAATGATCATCAATCCGCCAAATTCCCGTGCATTTTCGATCCAGGGTTTGGTGGCTTTCATACTTTGCACCAGGCTTTCTGCATCATGGTCACTGAACCAGGAAATGACACCATCTTTTTTAAAAACCAGGGTGAATCCGTAGATGATGCAAGCCAATAAGATACCCAGGTGTGAAACCCTATCGTGTTTGCCAACAATGTTCATGTAGGCCAGCAAGGCAGCTACGCCATAAATTGTAATCCACACATACGGATCCGGGTCATTGTATTGCAGGGCAGCGGAGATTACAAATAATCCCCCCATGATGTAATTGAATATCTTCATCCTCAGAGCTTTTTAACCAGGTTAGACTGAATAAAACCAATGCTTTGTTTGATGCTGTCGAATGGTGAACCCGGACAAACATCCTGTTCTACGAAGAAGTGCTTCATGCCGGATGTTTTAGCCTGACTGAAAATTGTTCCGAAGTCAATTACGCCGTTACCCACTTCAGTGAAATTCTTTTTATCGGTATTGTCCATGTCTTTGACATGCCAGAGGGCGATTCTTCCTTTGTGTTTTTTGAACAGATCTATCGGATTCTGGTTGGCACGAACAGCCCAGTAGAGATCCAGTTCAATTTTGACCATGTCCTTATCCGTTTCAGCTGTCAGGATATCAAAAGGAAGTACACCCTGCTGAGCCTCGAATTCAAAGTCGTGGTTGTGGTAACAGAGCTGGATACCCGCTTTTTTGCATGTTTCTGCGGCTTTGCTCAGGTTAGCTGCTATTTTCTTGTAAGTATCCGCGTCACCCCTTTCTTCGGGCATCAGGTAGGCAATCACCATGTATTGTTGTCCGATTGCAGCTGCATCTTCAACAGCTTTTTCCCA
Source organism: Bacteroidota bacterium (assembly GCA_039805045.1). Taxonomy (GTDB): domain Bacteria; phylum Bacteroidota; class Bacteroidia; order Chitinophagales; family Chitinophagaceae; genus Pollutibacter. The sequence goes on from JBDLUZ010000289.1 coordinate 1,614, forward strand.
GCCATGCAGCAATGTTCCCGGTATTTGTTTGTTACCAAAGTTACCATACATGTAATGACCCGATGGAGCAGTCATACCCAGATCAGCCAGCACTGTTTTGTATTCAGCGGCAGACATGCCAAAGAATTTTCCGTTATATCCGAAATTTTCAACCTCTCCAAAACCCATGCTGGCTACTTTTTTAAGTGTACCCAGCGCATCTTTGCCTATTTCATTCCTGACTGTATATAGTTGAACGCCAACTTTTTTGTTTTTCACATCGCTTAGGGCAAATGCATTGTTCATGACCATGGAACCTGCTGATACCCATGCCATTTGTTTGAGGAGGTTTCTTCTCGTTATCATATTGGTTTAATTTTAATTTCCACTTATTTTATTGAGTATCACTGGAATATCTTTTTCTTCATCGCTGTAAATCATCAGTTTTCTGTTTGCGTCAAACAGGAACATGGAAGGATATTTCCTGGGCAGGAATTTTGCTATAAACTGGTTGTACTTATCTGAAAGTATGGTTGTGTTTTTGCGCACTGAGATTTTCGGACCATGTTTTTTCAGGAAAGGATCAACCTGAGCTTTAGCGTCTCTGGTAACCAGGAGTATATTCAGGTTGTTAAGCATTTTTTCCTTGCTGTTGTATTCAGTTATGGCATTCATGCAATGAGAACATTCGGTATCAAAAAAAACAATCAGCGATTTTTGACCCTGCACAAGGTTGGCTGGCTTAAAATCAGCACCATTATCCATCCGGGAGAATGTAAAATCAGGAATTGATTTGATTTGGCTTTTTGATTCAATAAAGCTTAATCCCAATACTGCAATCGTAATCAGTAACTTTTTCATGATGTACTATTAATATGTAATCACCTGCATAATAATGATTTTTCCTCAAGCAGACATAACAATCCCTTGTTTTGCAATTATTTTATAAATATTTGATTGAATATGCAGCGTTTCAGCAAATACACTTGTCTTTGCCATGCAGGTTGAAATTGTTCATTTGTATAAATGGTACACTATGAATTGTAAATTTATTTTGAACAAATTGTTAAATTTCAAAATCAAAATGATATTTTAGTCGCCCAAAACCAAGAACACACCACGATTTTACTTAAAAACTATACTAAAACTTTCAATAGTCAATTCCCATTTTTAAACAAAAACAACAAATGCATGAAACGAATGCTTGCTAATTCGGTAAAGGCTGGTCTCTTGACGGTCTTCTTCGGCCTGTTGGTGACTGCATCCTTTGCGCAGCGTAAAGTTACCGGTAAGGTTACCGGCGGCGACACTGGCGGAGGATTATCTGGTG
>JBDLUZ010000290.1:0-5484 GCA_039805045.1 Bacteroidota bacterium
TCCTTGTGCGGGATGTTATTGTGATGAATGTGTTGAATCATAGACCTGAAAGGTGCAATGCCTGTTCCCGTGCATACCATGAAAATATCTGAAGTGATAGGATCAGGGAGTGTAAAATGACCTTGCGGACCGCGAACCGGAAATTCAGTACCCACTGCTGCCTCTGTAAAAAGATAAGTAGTACCAAGGCCTCCTTCCATCAACACAATGACCAACTCAAAAACATTGGTCCCGTCTGGCGCAGAAGCGATGGAATAACTTCTCCAGCGCTTATTTGGTTGTTCATGAATCGGCAAATCCAGTGTCACAAATTGACCCGGAATAAAATCAAATCTCTCCAATTCAGGAATCTGTATCCAGAATTTTTTTGTTGAGGCAGTTTCATCTTCAATTCGGATGATTTTACCGGTACGCCAGGGTTGTGCAGCCATAACTTTAGATTGATTTATTTACAGATTGTCTATGAAATAATTCACGCTTCGCTTTTTAGATTAATCATCACCAAACCAAAAACCAGTAATACTATTCCTGTATAGAGATTTATAGCATGAGCAAGTGCATTCGAAAAAAAATAACCCAATAAAAGTACCAGCGCAACAAGTGAAAAGAAAAAACCTATGACAAAACTGAGTTGGTTGAATTTTTCGTACATACCCAAAATGTTAGAAGAAAATGAAATTGAGAATAATGGTTAAAATCAAAAGAATAATACTCAGCGGCGCCACTTTCAGATACCATTTTTTTTCAGTGGCGTAAACTTTTTCTGTCAGGGAATAAACGAGGCCTTTCAATTCCTCATCAGGCTTTGGTTTTGTAATGAGACTTACAAAAATGGTAATGATGAAGTTTGCGAGCCAAGAGAAAGATGCCACGATAAAGGCTTGTCCCATTCCACTGCTGATTGGATACATGGGAGCAATCCAGCCTCCTTTTCCTTCGGCAATAGTTAGTCCATGTGTAATGGCAGCTGCTATGGTGCCTCCCAACAATCCCCAGAAAGCGCCGTCGCTTGTTGTTCTTTTCCAGAACATGCCTAGCATAAACGTTGCGAAAAGCGGACCATTTACAAAGCTGAAAACGAGTTGGAGAAAATCATTGATGTTATTAAAACTTGCTGCGATGTAAGCTGTTGCGATGGAAAAAAGAATTCCAAAGAGCGTAACCCATTTACCCACTTGCAGGTAATGTTTGTCTGACTTGTTTTTGAAGAAATAAGCCTGATAAATATCATAGGTAAAAACAGAATTGAAGGCCGTAACATTACCTGCCATACCACTCATAAACGAGGCAATCAATGCAGTAATACCTACACCCAGCAATCCGCTTGGGTAGTAATGGGAGATGAGAGAAGGAAGGGTCATTGTATAATCATATCCCCCAGATGCTGCCATCGGAATCCGGTAGGCGTCGTCACCCTGAGCTGTTTTGGTGAGTGCGATGGCGATAACGCCTGGCAAAACAACAATCAAAGGCATCAGCAATTTGGGGATGGCTGCTATGACAGGTGTCCGTTGGGCAGCACTCATATTTTTGGCAATCATAGCCCGTTGAACAACCAGAAAATCTGTACACCAATAACCAAAGGACATGACAAAACCCAATCCGAATATCAACGATATGAAGTTGATGCCCATGCTGTTTTCTTCTGCTGTACCCATGTATTTCCAGGCATGTGTATATTGCGGCTCAAGTCCGGCTTTGATAGCTTCCCATCCTCCGGCATCTTGTAGTGCCACGATTACAAGAGGAGACAATCCAAGCACAATCAAAAAAAACTGCAAAACCTCATTGTATACTGCACTTGTAAGTCCACCCAGAAAAGTATACACCATCACAATACCGGCAGCAGCCCAGATACAGAGGTCAAAATCCCATTGCAGAATGATTTCGAGCAATTTGGCCAATGCAAAAAGTGAAATGCCTGAGGAAAAAACAGTCATGACCGCAAAGGTGATGGCATTTAAGCCGCGGGTCTTTTCATCAAACCTGAGCTTCAGGTATTCAGGAACACTTCTTGCTTTGCTTCCATAATAGAAGGGCATCATGAAAACACCCAGGAAGATCATCGCAAAAATGGCACCAACCCAGTAAAAATGGACTGTCATGATGCCGTATTTGGCGCCTGATGCCACCATACCAAGTACTTCCTGTGCCCCTAAGTTGGCTGAAATAAATGCCAGGCTGGTTATCCAAAGCGGAATACTCCTGTTGCTGTTCAGAAAATCGTTACTTGATTTGATCCTCCTTTTAATGATGAATCCAACAGCAATAACAAATACAAAATAGATGAAAATAATGAGGTAGTCGGCAAAATGCAATCTCATGGCAATCGTTATCGGGGTTAATGGTAGTTTAAGTTAAGCGATTTTGAACAATTGTCATAAAAATTTTAAATCCTTAAGCGATTTTGAACAATTGTCATAAAAATTTTAAATCCTGTTACGCTAATTAGCTGCTTCATTCAATAAAAAGTTCATAATTTTATAAACATTCAATTTAAAATCATGCAGAACAATCAATTCACTTCCAAAGAAATCAATCCCCTCGGCAGTTTGGATGAGTGGGAAGATGATTTACTGGAGCGTTACCCCGACCCGGAAAAAATTGCACAGGCAAAATCAACTGAAGCATACAGGAACTACACAGGCAAAATCAACTGAAGCATACAGGAACTACGAAGAACCTGCCAGAGATACTGTTAGGGAGTTTTACAGGCTGAACCACACTTATCAGACCTATGATTTTGTGATGGAAAAAAGAAGGCAGTACCTGTCTTTTGATAAAAAGGAAATGCCCATTTGGGACGCCTTTGATTTCCTGAATGAACTGGTTGATGATTCTGATCCAGATACCGATTTAGACCAGTTTCAACACCTGCTTCAGACCTCTGAAGCTATCAGAAGGGATGGTCATCCTGATTGGATGGTTCTGGTAGGTTTGATGCATGATATGGGTAAAGTACTATGCCTCTTCGGTGAGCCACAATGGGCTGTAGTTGGAGACACCTTCCCTGTAGGATGTGCCTATTCCGACAAAATCATTTATTCTGAGTTTTTCAAAGAGAATCCGGATTTCAATGACGCCCGTTACAATACCCAATACGGCGTTTATTCCCCCAATTGTGGATTGAGGAACGTGCACATGAGCTGGGGACATGATGAATATATTTATCAGATGATGAAAGATCATCTTCCTGAAGAAGCATTGTACATGCTCCGCTACCATTCCTTCTATGCATGGCACAGGGAAGGTGCTTACGACCACCTTTTAGACGACCATGACAGGAATATGCTGAAATGGGTGAAACTTTTCAACCCCTATGATTTGTATTCAAAATGTCCAACTCCTCCAGATTGGAAAGTTTTGAAATCCTATTATACTGAGTTGATTGAAAAATACCTGCCCAGGACATTGAAATTCTGATCAGTTATAAAGAATATACGAAAAAGCCCGCAGATTTCAAAGCGGGCTTTTTTTATGGCCAATACTGCCGAATTTTTTTATTGACAAAAGCAACACTTCGCTCGAGCTGGTCCATTCCATCAACACCATCTTCTATGCTTATCCACCCATCAAATCCCACTGATTTCAATTCAGTGAATATGGCATCATAATCATTCAATCCTTTGCCAATCTCACCATGGCTCAGACGTTTGGCATAACCTGCAGCTCCGCCTTCTTCTTTTCTTAAATCTTCTAAGGTGCCATACTTCAGGTAACGGTCACTGGCATGCATAGTCACCACTCTTTTTGAAACCCTTTTCAGAAGTCCCAGAGGATCATCACCAGCCAAAAAAGCGTTGCTGGGATCATAATTCACACCGAAAGCCGGGTCTATAATGCTGTCGACCAGCTGGCAGAAAACATCCATTTGTTGGGCAAATTCGGGATAAGTCCAGAAATCATCTTTATAATGGTTTTCTATGATGAGGGTGATTCCGCGGTCAGCAGCATAGGGCAAACATTCCTTGATGCAAGAAGCGGCCAATTCAATACCCGCTAGGATAGTTAGTTCTGGCCTGCGCTGGCCCGATAAAACCCTGCAATATTTTCCACCCAGGCTATGGGTCATATCAATCCAGTATTTCTGTTTAGCCACTTCAGCATCCCTGAAAGCCTTTTCAGGATGTGTAAAATCCGGAGAACAACACATCATCGGGATGGTTTTTCCCTTATCTTGAACCATTTGTCTGAATAAAGGCCAGTTTTTCGCATCCGACATTTCCAAGAAACCGGCATACCATTCCAGCCCCTGCACTTCCAATGAACAGGCCAGATCAATCCATTCTGCCACTTTCATTGTTCCGTCTTTACACAAGGCATGCATAAATGCTTTGGGGAATACCGCTAACTGTGGCATCAATTTATTTTTTAGAGATGGTGGATGAATCTTTGGGAGGGTTTCTACCGATGAAAGGATACTGTTCCAGGTCAACTACTTGTCCGCTTACCGGACCACTTTCGTCTGATAACCAATAGATTACAGCTGCAGCAATTTCTTCAGGAGAAAGCAAACGACCAGCGGGTGCATATACTTCCGGCAGATCCTTATACCAGTCTTCAGCCAGTCCGTGCTTTCTTTTCCTTTCTGCTTCATTTTCAGTGAGTACCCAACCCGGATTAACCTGATTTACCCTGATTCCGTATGTCCTGAAAAGGGCATCACCCAGGTTCCTGGTCATGGTCATCAGGGCACCCTTCGACATGCTATAGGCAAGCAGATTAGGCTCGCCGCTGTATGCATTAACGGAACCGATGTTGAGGACAGCACCTTTGCTTTTCGCAAGTTCAGGCAGTGCTTCACGGATCAACATCAGCGGTGCTGTACTGTTGATGTTGAACATACCCTGCAGGTATGCAAGATCAGTTGATGAAATGTCTGAGGATGCCACCTTGGCAGCGTTGTTGACAATGCCATCTATTCTACCAAATCGGGACAAAGCTGAATGCACCAGCAGCCTTGGGGATGCTTCATCAGCCAGGTCGCAAATACAAACAGCTGCTGATTCTTCGCCCAGTTCCAGCAATAATGCATCTGCCCATGCTGCTTCCAAACCATGAATCAACACACTGGCACCCTCAGCAACGCACCTCCGCGCAATACCTTTTCCAATACCGGTTGTACTTCCCGTGATAATTATTACTTTATTCTTGAGCCTCATGTGATCAAGGTTTTAAAACACTTTTGACCACTTCGCCATGATGCATTTTGTCAAATGCAGTATGCCAGTCCTCCAACGCCCACACACCTCCAATGATGGGTTTAACATCCAAGGCTCCGGTTGACATCAATCCAATCACTTTTTCCCAAATCGGCCAGTTGTGGCTGAAGCTGCCTTGGAGGGTAACATTTTTCTGCACCAATGGGTCCAGAGAGAAATTGAGCGGCTGCGGTCCCCAACCCACTTTGGTGATGTGCCCATTGGGCCGCACCCATTGCAATGCCAGTTTTAAAGTGGCACTGTTCCCTGCCGCGTCAATGAT
>JBDLUZ010000291.1:0-2906 GCA_039805045.1 Bacteroidota bacterium
TACCTAACTATTTCTTCAATGCCAATTCTAACCTTCACCAGTGATTTCGGAACAGCTGACCATATGGTTGGTGCTGTAAAGGGGGAGTTGCTTAAACTGAATGATGGTTTTACCCTGCTGGATCTGACGCACGACATTATTCCTTTCAATTCGATGCATGCTGCTTATGTGTGCAAATCTATTTTTACCTCTTTCCCGCCTGAAACCTTTCACCTCGTACTTGTCAATGCGTTTGATAACAATGCAGATCACCTGCTTTTGGTCAGGCACCAAAACCAGTTATTGGGCATTGCAGATAATGGATTGATTACAATGATGCTGGATGGGATGCCAGATGAAGTTGTGGCCATTCCTATTCCGGCAGGCGCTAAGAAGTCAGTTAGGTTGTTTGCATCATTGCTGATGGAATCATTTTCGGCGGTTATGAGCGGACTCCCATTGGTTAAAATAGGTGATCCGACAGTTAAAATAGTCGAAAAGAAGCTGATGCGGCCTTTTGTTGGTCCCAACTACCTGGAAGGACAAATTCTGATGATCGACCGGTTTCTGAATGTAGTCCTGAATATAACATTAAGGGATTTTGAATCCGCTCGTCAGGGCCGGAGGTTCAAGATTGTATTGCTCAGAAATGAGTTCATTGAACGAATCAGCGAACATTATGCGGATGTTCCCGATGGAGAAAAGCTTGCTTTTTTTAATGAAGCCGGATACCTTGAGATCGCTCAGAACAAAGGACATGCCGCGCCCTTGTTCGGGCTAGGTGAGTTTCCAGGAGCGGGCGGCGGTTATGAGCGACGACAGTATTATCAGACAATAAAGGTGTTTTTTGAGTAAATAGTCCCTTTTTATAACTATATGCACTGAATGTGGAAAAACGGTTAAACCATTCATCAATTATTCCGCTTAAGTCTCTATTTTTAAAGTACTTTTGTAGGGTCTAATACAAAGAATTCCACTTAGTTATGGGAGAAAACCCGATCCAATTCGCTTCCAATTCAACACTCCTTTCCACTTATTTCTCATTATTAATTTATTGTGTTTATTCAGCCAAGGTATTCCAGAAGGAAACCAAGCTGTTGTATAATGTTGATTAAACGAAAGTGCCTGGAAGGGGTCTTTGTATGAGAAGTTTTTTGCTTGGAATGTGGCCAAGGTGGCGAAGCTGTGTCCGGACACTAATCTGTTCATTAATACGTTATTATCACAAGAATAAATCAGATGAAGAAGACCGTTTTAAGTATTTTCCTTTTTGTTTGCCTAGGAATGATGCCTGAAATCTCTCATGCACAGATACCAGCTGACCTGAGCAGAATCAGATCCAGCCAAATTACAGATGCCCAACTTACTCAGTTTTTGCAGCAGGCACAAGCTGCTGGCATGACAGAAAGTGAATTAATCCAGGAGTTTCAAAAAAGAGGATTGCCTGAAGCAGAAATTCAAGCACTGATTGCCCGGATCAAGACAATGACTGGAGTAGAACTCGAGATGAATGATGAAGCGGGTGACAGCAAAGGGGGCACTGCCACAAAACGAAAATTTAAGGGTGAAACCCAGAAATTTCGGATGCCGGAAAAGCCCTCAAGGGTTTTTGGATCTGAGCTATTTAGTGGGGCAGATCCGTTATTTGTACCAAACCTCAAAATTGCTACCCCAAAAACTTATGAGATTGGTCCGGATGATGAATTACAACTGGATATTTACGGAAACAACATATCCAATCAAAAGCTTAATGTCAATGCTGATGGCAATGTAAGTGTAAAATACCTGGGTCCTGTCAACCTGAGTGGCATGACCATCGAACAGGCTACGGGTGTGATCAAGGCGCGTTTGTCAAAATATTATCCTTCACTGCAATCCGGACAAACAAAGATTCAGCTGTCTTTGGGTTCAGTCCGCAGCATTCAGGTTATCATGGTTGGTGCTGTGAAAAAACCTGGTACCATTACGCTTCCATCTATTGCAACTTTATTTAATGCATTGTACGCGTCGGGTGGCCCGCTTGAAAATGGTTCTTTCCGCAATATTGAACTTGTCAGGAACAGCAAAGTTATTGCAGTCGCAGACCTATACAGTTTCATGACCAGAGGAGATCTCAGTGCAAACCTGGCATTGAGAGACAATGATGTTATCCGGGTACCTTTTGCGCAGACTCAGGTTTCAGTTGATGGGGGGCTCAACCGTGTAGGTATTTTCGAAATGAAATCAGGAGAATCTATTAGCCGTCTGCTTGATTTCGCCGGCGGTTTCAGAGGCAATGCCTTCAAAGGGCGCATAACCGGTACCCGTTTTTCCGATGTTGACAGAAGGATTCTTGACATTGCTAAAAACGATTTTAATGAGTTTGCGCTCATACACGGAGACTCACTTTATGTGGATACAGTAGTTAACCGCTTTCAGAACCGGGTATTTGTAACAGGAGCAGTTGTTAAGCCGGGGACTTATGCACTGGAAGCAGGACTCGATATCAAGGGTTTACTCGAGAAGGCTCAGGGGTTAAAGGAAGATGCATTTCTTGGCATGGCCAACATGGTGAGGTTACGGGATGATTTATCAAGGGAATATAAAAGCATCGACTTGCGGGATATACTCAACGGCAATCAGGTAGTCAGTTTGCAGAAAGAGGATAGTCTCCATGTCATGTCTGTGTTGGAACTAAAAGACAGTACAACGGTGACTATCAAGGGACCCGTTAAAAAGCCGGGAGACTACCGCTTTGAAGACTCCATGTCGCTGAGGGGAGTAATCTTGCAGGCTGGGGGCTTGATGGAAAATGCTACATCTTTTAATATTGAAATCGGCAGAAGAAGGAGAAATATTGAGGTGACCACAAAAGGGGCTGCAACATCTGAAATTATATCTGTAAATATTGGTAAAGATTTACTAGACAAGGGAAATGAAATCATCCT
>JBDLUZ010000292.1:0-3808 GCA_039805045.1 Bacteroidota bacterium
ATTTCAATTCTCTGAAGCAACAATTTCAGAAAACCTTGTTTTCTTTTTGATGAAGTGTTGCCAAACTATACTGCCTTTATATAATCCTGTGAGGCGAACATTTGCAGGTACAGGCACTGAAGCATTTTTTGGCGTGAATAAGAGCCATTTGAAAAATCCAACATGCGCATTCATAACTGCTTTAAAATAGGATGGTTGTCCGCTTAACAGATTTTTCCATGCACTTACCGCATCAAGCAGAAATCTGGCTGTAAGTATCAGGTATCTGTTAATTCCATCAAGATTTTTCCAGAGCATGATGAGGTTATTCCTGAAATTGAGGTATATCTTCCTTGGATTGTCTTTGGAAAGGGTACCTCCTCCAATGTGATAAACTATTGATTCCGGACAACTCATGATTTTGTAGCCGGCATGTTGCATGCGCCAGCAAAGGTCTATTTCTTCCTGGTGTGCAAAAAAATAGCTATCGAATCCGCCAAGTTTTATAAAAATTGATTTCCTTGTAAACATGGCTGCACCTGAAGCCCAGAATATGGGGGTTGGCTTATCAAATTGTTGGTGGTCGTTTTCAAGTATGTCAAAAATTCTTCCCATCGAAAATGGATAGCCCAGCCTATCTATCCACCCACCTGCTGCTCCAGCATACTCAAACCGTTTTTTATTGTTGAAGTCAAGTATTTTGGGCTGAACAGCTCCAACATGAGGATCCTGTAACATCATGTTTACAGCAGGCTCCAACCAATTTTGCGTTACTTCAATATCCGAATTGAGCAATACTATAAATTCTTCCGGGATTTGTTGAATAGCCCGGTTGTAACCTCCTGCAAAACCTTCGTTCGTAGGTTCTGCAAGGATGATTACCTCTGAATGAGTTTGCCTCAGAAATGAAACAGAATCATCAGTAGAGCCATTGTCGGCCACATAAATTTTAAAATCTGGATAAGTTGATTGCAGCAAAACAGGTATGAACCTTTCCAGATATTTTTTACCATTCCAGTTTAGAATGATAACAGCCACAGCAGGTAGTTGAACGATTTGGTCCATTGCATCAAAAATAATGTGAATGATTGGAATTTTCTTTGTCTGCTAAAGATTATTCGTCAAATTTGCCTTAAACCGTAGCTATAAAATTATTTATGGGTAAAAGTTTAATCAGCACGGTATGCATTTCACTGGTTGCAGTTTTGATAATTGCGGGTACTTTTTTTTATTCTGATTACCTGAGCAACCGCATTGCACAAAAAGAGTCCAGACAAATGCAGGAATGGGTTACTGCACAGCAAATGATTGCAAAGGCTGATTCAACTGACGACCTTTCTTTGCAAATGGTTATCATTGCTGAGCAAAAAAGTATCCCGGTCATAGAAGCTGACGAGAAAGACAGCATCATGAATTACATGAATCTGGATAGTCAACTTGCCGTGAAGAACCCTTTTTACCTGAAAGATCAGCTAGCCAAGTTTAAAAATGACAACCATGTCATCATCACTTACCTGGATTCTGATGGTTTGAAGTTTAATAAATATTACTATGGAGAATCAACCTTACTCAAACAGATCAGGTATTTTCCAATTCTGCAATTGTTTGTTGTTATCCTTTTTATATCCATACTTTTTATTGCCATACAATACAGACATAAGACCGAAAAAGAAAGGCTGTGGACCGGATTGGCTAAGGAAACTGCACACCAATTGGGCACTCCAATTTCGGCTTTAAGTGGTTGGACAGCCATGTTGCGTGAAACTGATCAAAAGGAAATGGTACTCAATGAAATGGATAAGGATATTAACCGCCTGGAATTGATCACAGAAAGGTTTAGTCTGATTGGAAGCAGGCCCAGAAAAACACCAACAGACATCCGCGTACTCGTTGGCAGAACAATTGACTATATTAGAAAAAGGGCGGCTACAAAAATTGACCTTCAATTGGGCAAACAACCCGAACAGCCAGTTGTCATCAATGTAGCAGCCCCTCTTATTGAATGGGTTATTGAAAACCTGCTTAAAAATGCCCTTGATGCCATGGAAGAGGGCAAAGGGCAAATTCGGGTTGATCTTTTTACGAATAATAATCAGCTGATCATTGATATTACTGATAATGGGAAGGGCATTTCCATGACAGATCAGAAGCATATTTTCAGGCCGGGATTCAGTACAAAAAAACGAGGCTGGGGACTCGGACTTACACTCTCAAAAAGAATTATTGAAGAGAATCATGGCGGACAACTCATCATAAAATCATCAGAACTCGGTCAAGGAACCACATTTAGAATTATCCTCATAAAATAATTCAATCATGATTTTTTCTTGTGGCCATAATTATATAATTTTGTCATCCCTCGGGCCCAGGTGGCGAAACTGGTAGACGCACTACCTTGAGGTGGTAGCGCTGGAAACGGCGTGCTGGTTCGAATCCAGTCTTGGGCACTGATATTTTAGAAAATAATAATGGTCGTTGGAAATAATATCCAGTGACCATTATTATTTTAAGTTATTGTATTCCATTCTACAGTGATTGTTTTAGCAACCTATGGTATACTAATCAATAAGACGAAATGCTGCAGCCATCATCTCTTGGTCTGCTCGGGAAATGGATAGTTCATCCGCCACCTCGCGCCACTTTATACAGGCGCTTTTCACCTCCTTAATAATTACTTCCTGTTCGACTTGATTTAAATGAAAGTATTCGCCAACACTTCTTGCTAGATCTAAATCCAAGGCGTTGTTTTCTGTATCAATATTCAAGGCTAGGTGATCCTTTTCGATACTGGGGTTGAGATCATAGGCTGGAGCTAGGCGCCATCCGGAGGAGTTGAGCAAAAAACCATGGTTGCGCAAATGGTCATCGGTATTTGAGATCATCAGGGTAAAAATTATTCGTCGCCAGAGCTGGTGGAGGTCATCCAGATCTAAATAAGAGGCTTGCTGATCACGGATAGTATCTTCTGAGTTTCCCGTCATGGTCATCGCCGAAGCAAAATGGATCCGGGCACCGTCTTCTCGGTCAAAGCGCTTAGTAAGAAATGTGTGGTGAGGCCCAGACAATGAAAGCATTTTTGACTCAGCAATTTGGATCCCTGCCTTAGTTGCCAACCGATAGGCTAAAAATTCCCATGCAGCTTGGTCCTTGTTATCATTACGCGAAGGAAACTTGGCGATCCAGGGATGCCTGTTATTATCAAGTACATTTGCTTTCGGACGGGCACCCCCCAATGAAGACCCAGGTGCCAACAGCAACGCTAAGCCTTCATTAACCTGAGTTTCATCGTCTGATTCTATGAGCACTGCACCATGTTGCAGTACACGTAAGTCGGACCAAACAGGAATAGGATAATCTTGGTTATCGTCCAGAAAAGGTCCAGCTGGATGAAGTTTGAAGCGTAGACCGCCCATTCGGCTCTCATCAAAAACGCCCAAAAGGAAATCAATATCATAGAGCGTACGTGCAGGTGTCCCACTCACTTTCGCGTCTGCAGCCGCACGCCGCTTCATGAGCGTTCGCCCCCATGTATCAGGCATTGAATCCAAAAATGCTCCAAAATTCTGCTTTTCGCCTGGATGCTGTGGACCTGTGTACCATTGAATGTCCGGGTCTAATAGCATTTGGGCAGATGAACGAAGCCACGACCTTTCATAAGAAAAGCTAAAGGACTTGCGCGTCTTTGTCTGTTGCACAAATTAAAATAATAAGTTTTTCAGCCTTCGGGGTTGGTGATTTTGGAAGAAATAAATGAATTTGTCACCTGAAATATGGGGTCCGGCATATTGGACAACATTGCATGTCTATGTGCAGTTTGTCTTCCAAGATG
>JBDLUZ010000293.1:0-2900 GCA_039805045.1 Bacteroidota bacterium
CAGTGATAACAACTACGACAAGCCATCCACAATGGGCAACAGGCTTACTCATCAGCAGTTGCTGCAAATGAATCCCCAGGAGTACATGAAAGGATTTGGCGTAAATATTACGGCATTAACTGATGCAACGGGAAAACCATTGTCGTACACAGTCAATCAAACTATGATGCGTGTGGACATGCCCATGCCATTGAAGCCCGGACAAAAATTCATTTTCAAAGTGACCTGGAATTACAAGATTCCCGATAAGCTGACCCGCTATGGAAGGGGTGGTTATGAGTATTTCGCCGAAGATGATAACAATCTTTATTCAATTGCTCAATGGTTTCCACGTTTGGCTGTATACAGCGATTTTCAGGGATGGCAGAATATGCAGTTTTCCGGAGGCTCTGAATTTGCCCTCGCATTCGGAAACTACAAGGTTAACATCACAGTTCCTGAAGACCACATAGTTGCAGCCACAGGTGAATGTAAAAACCTTACAGCGGTATTGACTCCTGCCCAGCTTGCCCGCTGGAACCAGGCACAGACTGCTGCCAGTCCGCTCGAAATAGTAACCCTTCAGGAAGCATTGGACAATGCCAAGGAGAAATCTAAAGGCAAAAAAACCTGGATTTATGAGGCTCAGAACGTGAGAGATTTTGCCTTCAATACTTCACGCAGGCTTGTTTGGGATGCTATGGCAGTAAATGTAGAGGGTAAGAAAGTGATGTGTATGAGCTATTACGGTAAGGAGGCTTATCCAATCTACAAGAAATATTCCACCAAAGCTGTGGCCCATACGATTGATGTGTATTCAAAGTTTACTACGCCATATCCTTATCCGGTAGCTATTTCCGTTGAGGCTTCAATTGGTATGGAATACCCCATGCTTGCCATGAATTATGGCAGGGCTGAAAAAGACGGAACCTATAGCGAGTCTACAAAATATGGTGCCATTGGTGTAATTATTCATGAAGTGGGACATAATTTCTTCCCAATGATTGTAAACTCCGATGAGCGTCAGTACTGGTGGATGGATGAGGGGCTCAATACTTTTGTTCAGTTTCTGACAGAACAGGAATTTGATAACAATTATCCTTCCCGCCGCGGACCTGCACATTTGATTACAGACTATATGCGTCTGCCTAAAAACATGCTGGAGCCCATCATGACAAAGGGTGATAATGTAGCCAGTGTAGGTTCCAATGCCTACGCCAAAGCTGCAACAGGTTTGAATATCCTGCGTGAAACCATTATGGGTAGGGAGTTGTTTGATTATGCTTTCAAGGAGTACGCCAGAAGATGGGCATTCAAGCATCCAACACCGTATGATCTTTTTCGTACAATGGAAGATGCCAGTGCAGTTGACCTCGACTGGTTCTGGAGAGGCTGGTACTATGGAACAGATCCGGTAGATATTTCCCTTGATTCTGTAAAATGGTTCAAGCTGGATTCTGAAAAAAATATGGCCACGCTTCAACAGACTGAGTTTGAAAATATCAGCAAAATCCGCAATAGGGAAGGTAACAAGATTAATTTCTACACAGACCGAGACACAACCCTGCGGGACTTTTATTATTACAACCGCAATGCTGATATGAAAATGTTCCAGGGTATGGCCCAGCAACAAATGAATGCACAGAAAGATGTGGTCCATTATAAAGACTGGGAAGACAAAAACCTTTATGAGCTTACTTTCAGCAACAAAGGAGGCATGATTATGCCCATCATTGTGGAATGGACGTTCAAAGATGGCTCAAAAGAGATTGATCGCATACCTGTTACCATTTGGCGCTTGAATGAAGAGCGTGTTTCCAAACTCTTTGTAAAAAATAAAGAGGTTACAGCCATCAAGCTCGATCCCATGCGTGAAACAGCAGACATCAATGAAGCCAACGGCATGTGGCCCGTAAAGGAAATGCCTTCCCGTTATCAGCTGTTCAAAGGTGCTTCAAGCATCAGCGGTTTGGGCGCCCCACGTGGTGGTGGCGGAGCCGGTAATGCCATGCAGCAGGCTGCAAAAAAATAAGTTATTTCAACCAAGCATTGAACTCTTCCTGAGTTACGAGGCCCTGTTTGCGGATTACTTCTTTACCATTTTTGTAAAGGATAAACGTAGGCAGGGCTTCAACATTCAGGCTTTTCATCAATTGGTCTTCTACACCGCCGTCCATTTTTACCAAAGTAAGTTTGCCGGTATTGGCTTTCATGAAAGACTGTAAAACCGGCTCCATTTTCCTGCAGGGTGGGCACCATTCAGCACCAAAATCCACCAGTACAACGGGTGAGCTTTGAACCTGTCCCATATAGGAATCCATGGTTGTTTGAGGCATATTTGAACCTCCTGCAACTGGCAGGTTGTTCATCTTCCAAGCATTGATACCACCTTCCAGGTTGATGACTTTATATCCTTTGGAAGCCAGAAAACTGCCTGCTGCAGCACTGCGTCCGCCACTCAGGCAATAAATGTAAACTGGTTTGTTCTTGTCGAGATGTTGTGTGCGATCTTCAAATTCTGTCTTGTTCAGCCAATTGGCCTGTAAGGCATGATCAATATGCCCGCTCTTGAATTCGTCGGCTGTTCTTGCATCCAATATCTGGATGTTTTTTGCCTGTATGGCAGCTGCATATGCAGTTGCATTCAGGGTAGCCAATTGCGCTTCAGAATTACAGGAATTGATAACAAAAAGCAAGAGGGGCAGTAACTTTCTCATCAGACATTATTTTATACAAAGTTACCACAATTACTGAAAATCAATTGCACGGCCTACTTAGTAGGCTATTCTGCATCTCCTAACAGGTTGGTTTAATATTTGAGCTGTATCTTGCCGTTATGTCTGATGCCAAACTGATCATGTTCGACAATCGCCTGAAGAAGGTGAAAAGAATACTTGGAAAACAAGCGAAACTCCAAGGTA
>JBDLUZ010000294.1:0-2883 GCA_039805045.1 Bacteroidota bacterium
TCTGTATCCGAGCTTTTATTGAGTGTGCCATTCAGCTGAACAGCCGAAATCATTCCTTTTGTATCCCATTTCATATCCATCGGTCCGCCTTGCTTGTAAGTCTTGTGCATGAAAAGATCCATTACTGTGCCCAGTGCATTGATTTCAATTTCATAATACTGAGTTCCGTCATTATTGGGGTCTATGAATACTTCAAAGTCGTTGTCTTGAAAAATGATGTCATCATGGTTTTTGAGTGTAGCCCAGAGGTCTTTCTCAAAAAGTTCTGCACCGATATAGAGGTACTGATCATCCCATAGCATTTTGCACCTGGTCTGCTGTAAAGGCTGCTTCCCGGCATTGCCGGTGATGTCTACGAAATAGCTGGTCCACCTTGATTTCAGCCAGGCGCGGTCGTCCAACTTTCCATCTATTTGGGGTGCAGTTTTTGTTTTGTTGATGACATAAGTTAAGGGTATGTCCTCTTGCATATCTCTCCAGCCTGTGAGCATGATCAGCATCAATCCGCCTGTGAAAAACCATCTGTTTTGCATTCCTGAATTTAATACTTTTCAGCTAATCCATTACCTATCTTTGAATGCAGAGAAATAATAAGCGTATGGAAAAGAAATATGGATTTGGTATAGTAGGTGCCGGTATGATTGCACATGTGCATGCGCGGGCAATACGGGAAATCCAACAGGCAGAACTTGTTGGTGTATTCAGCACTACTCCGCAGAAAAGGGAGGCATTTGCAGACAAAGAAAACTGCAAGGCATTTGACAGCCTGGAAGCTATGCTGGCAGACCCTGCGGTAGATATCGTATGCATTTGCACACCATCTGGTGCACACCAGGATCCTGCACTGGCCTCTATCGCTGCGGGTAAACATTGCCTGATTGAAAAACCGCTGGAAGTCACCCTTGAAAAATGCGACCGGATCATCGCTGCTGCTGATGAAAAAGGGGTCAAAGTGGGTGTTGTTTTCCCCTCCCGTTTTTATGATCAGGCAATGGAACTCAAAGGAGCCATGGACGCTTCAAAGTTTGGGGATATCGTACTCGGTGATGCCTATGTTAAATGGCACCGCAGTGAGGCTTATTACAAGTCCAATGCCTGGCGCGGAACCTGGGAGCTTGACGGGGGCGGCGCATTGATGAATCAGGGCATCCATTCTGTAGACTTGCTGCAATGGTATATGGGTCCGGTTAAGGCTATTCAGGCCTTCAGGACTAACCGCAGGCATAAGGGAATAGCTGTGGAAGACACTGTTGTTGCTGCTTTGGAATTCGCCAATGGTGCCTTGGGCAACATCACCTGCTCAACAGCACTTTTCCCGGGTGAGTTGAAGCGCATAGAGATCAATGGAACCATTGGTACCGCTGTATTGCAGGAAAGTAACCTTACGCGCTGGGAGTTTCAGGAGATGACAGCAGCTGATGAAGTAATTCAGGATCGTACCAAACAAATCGGATTATCACATGGAGGAGGTGCTTCCAATCCGGCAGACATCAGTTTCAAAGGTCATCAACTCCAGATTGAAGATTTGCTGCATGCCATCTCTACTGATGGAACCCCGCTGGTGGATGCTAGAGAGGGCAGAAAAGCTGTTGAAATTGTACTTGCGGTGTATAAAAGTGCAGAAACGGGAACAAAAGTCACGTTGCCGCTCATGTGAATTTTCAGCGGTATCTGATTTCAAATTAAACTTATCTTCATATCAGTGGTAACCATAAATAAGATGTTTACATGAATGAATTCAATATGATCTCAACACAGCCAGAAGGATTGATAGCAGCTCCTTTTACGCCTTTTCACACGGATGGCAGCCTCAACCTGGATCTTATACCTGAGTACTACGCATTCCTGAAAAGAAACGGCGTTGCCGGTGCCTTCATCTGTGGCTCAACAGGCGAAGGTCCATCCCTTACAATGGCAGAGAAAATAAGTCTGACAAATGCATGGGCAGCCGCAACTAAGGATGATAATCAATTTCGGGTGATCGTATTTGTGGGAGGAAATTGTCTGGCAGATTGTAAAGAATTGGCAGCACTTGCCGCCAAGTTGGGATTGTTTGGGTTTTCAATGACATCACCCAGTTATTTTAAACCGGCAAACCTTGAAACCCTTGCTGCATGCTGCATTGATGTGGCTTCCGCAGCTCCGCATCTGCCGTTTTACTACTACCATATTCCGGTTTTAACGGGCGTACGTTTTCCTATGTCAAAGCTGCTGAAAATGTTGGATGGTAAAATCCCGAATCTGGCAGGTATCAAATATACCGATGATGACATTTCGGAATACACCAGTTGTTTGCACTTTGCCAATAAAAAATATGAAGTCATGTGGGGCAGGGATGAATCCCTGCTAGGAGCGTTGGCGGTGGGAGGAAAATCGGGCATCGGCAGTACATACAACTATGCCATGCCACTGTACCAAAAGCTGATCAGTGCTTTTAAAAATGGAGACATGGAATCAGCCGCTTCGTATCAGCAGCAATCTATCGATATGATTGCCCTGCTGGGGAAATACGGGGGGATGGCAACAGGGAAGGAATTTATGCGGGCAGTTGGCATCGACTGTGGCGGTTTCAGGTTGCCATTCACAGATATGCCCAAAGACCTGAATGCCGCATTCCAAGAGGATCTTGCATTGATTCGGTTTGATGAACTCAGGTCTTACTGATTAATTATTAATTGAATGCAGCTACCTCGTATAATTTCATTCAGCCCTCACCTTCATCAACCTTTGACTCATGTCATTTAAAATCAGCTACCCCTGGCGGTTGGTCTTTCTCCTCTCCGGTGTTGCCTTGCTCAATTACATGGACAGGCAGATGATCTCTACCATGCGGCCAGCCATGCAGCTGGATATCATTGAACTGCAGCAGGCAACTAATTTTGG
>JBDLUZ010000295.1:0-2879 GCA_039805045.1 Bacteroidota bacterium
TTCATGCTCATGATTGTAACTGAATGATTTGGCAATGAATCTTGAATGTCTGCCTGCGTTGTTGGGATTATGAGACAAAAGGTAAACCCTGAATCCTGCTTTATGTAGACAATAGGCTACACCCAGACAGATATTGGAGTCCCAGCCGATTGTGAGTACAGTTTTTTGGGGATTCATGGTTGTCGTTTTTTATAAAAATAGTAATTACAGTATGGTGTTTTTCTAAAGTGTAAAACTATTAACTTATCAATAAACAGAGAATCGTTTTATTAGAGCTTCACCGGTTGTACTAAGAATTTTCAATCTGATTGAATTGACATTAAGGGGATGTTCAAAAGCTTTGATGAATTTGTGCCCAATGCATGTTCCTTCCGCAATTTTTTTCCATTTTCCATTTTGTTTCGCCTCAATTAAAAATGCGCCTACGCGTTCACCATCTTGAATCTTTTCCTGTATTACAACCCGGGATATTTTTTTGTCTTTTGGTATGTTTACAATCCATTTATCATCATTTTCATTCCACTCCGCTATAGGCTCCCGAAAGTCTTTTTGAATACTATCACCCCATTCTTTTAGTCGCGTCACATCTTTATCAGGAATCAATCCGCGATTATCCGGTGTTAAACCAATAATTAAGGTAGAATTATGTCCTACAGACTGATAATACATCCGCATAAGGGTAGCAATTGAATTCACGTGGTGGTCTTGATTTGGATTCCAAAACCAGTCATGACCTCCATTTTCTCCTCTCAGCGGAGCATCACTCATTGCAGGCATCCAATATTTTCCATCTGCTGCGCCATGTTTCAGTAATTTAAAATCATTGGCAAAAACGGTATCCTGTCTTGCAGCGTGTGAAAACGGAAAGGGATAGGTAGACCAGCATGGGTAAGGTACAGTACCAGATTCACTACCGCCCCATCGAAAATCAGCCCTTTGGGTATTGTGATAAAAAAGACAATCAGGTTGATATCGCTTAACTATTGGCAATACATTGGGACCCAGATTATCCGGACCATCAGCGCCACCATCGAACCATAGCATAAATAGTTTTCCATAGCGTGTGCAAAGTTCTCTGACCATTTCTTCGCACATTTTTTTATAGTATTGTTGACGGTTTGCTGCAAATGCACCACTACCCTGTACTTTGAAATCATAAACTCCCCAATAGGAATTCCATCTGATACCAACGTATAAACCGGGTTGAATTCCATATTTGCGGCAGGAGTTAACAAATTCTCGAACGATATCACCTTTCCCATCTTTATAGCGTATTGCTTTCAAGCAATAAGGGTTAACATCACTCTGGTATAATGCAAATCCAGTTTCGTGCGTAACAGTGAGAACAGCGAATCGAGCACCAGCTGCTTTGGCCGCTTTAATCCACTGATCCGTATCCAGATTAACTGGATTAAAGGTGTTGGCATCCGCAATTGGCGTTATTCTGTTCTGGCTTTGGTTGTAGGGTTTGCCTTGGAAAACCGGTAGGTCATAGGATATCAGAACACCAAGTTCGGCTTCTTGCCAGGCCAGTTGTGCTGCTGTGGGCTTAGGAAATTGATCAACAATAATCTGGCTATATCCCGAAGCAAAAGCGCATAACAGGAACACAAAAAACATAGATTTATACATATTCAAATTCTGTTGTTTTTATTACATTCAAGCTATGAAAAAAATCATCATCCTGTTCTTTCTAATCAGAATTGTTCATGCCCAGGAGGTAAGTTATAAATGGTTTAATCCTGCCGCATCAATTCCAGCAGTTATTGGTGGGAGAGGATGGAATGATGGATTTGAAGCGCCATATGATAGGTTACCGGCCAGAGCTGAAAAAGAGGTCCGCAATCAATTGTGGGGTTTGTCGAGACATGCTGCAGGAGAATTTATTGATTTTAATACCAACAGCAGTACCATTGTTGTAAGATATACAGTTAAAGGCGCACAATCTATGCCACAGATGCCAGCTACAGGGGTTAGTGGGGTAGATCTTTATGCACAAACTAAAGCTGGTTTATGGAACTGGGTTAGAGGAGCCATAAAGTTTGGTGATACCATTGAATATCGATTTCAGCATATTTCTTCATCTCAGCAGTTGAAAAATTTCCGACTATATTTGCCTTTGTACACTGCTGTTCAGTGGATGCAGATTGGTGTACCTGAATTAAATACAATCAATGCTATTCCTGTTAGCGGGCAACAATCTGTTGTGGCTTACGGAACATCAATCATGCATGGGGCTTATGCCAGCAGACCCGGACTGGCATGGACAAATATCCTAAGTAGAAAGATTAATTGCCCAGTTGTCAATCTGGGATTTTCAGGAAATGGTCAGCTTGAAGAACCCTTGATTGATTTCATCAGTGAAATTGATGCCAGTGTCTACATATTGGATTGTATGCCTAATTTATGGGATAAGTCAAAGTTTCCTGCTGAAGAGATTGAAAAGAGAATGAGGATGTCAGTTAACAGGCTACGTGCAAAATATCCTATGGTTCCGATTGTTTTTGCTGAGCATTGCAGTGGCTTGGAAGGTGTGAATATGGATGCAGAGATGTCAGAAAAATATATTGCGGTAAGTAGTATAGCTGCACAAGTTTTTAAGAAAATGAAGCAGGAAGGAGTTCAAGAAATATATCACCTAAGTGCCCTTGAAATTGGCTTCGATACAGAGAGTACTGTTGATGGCACCCATCCGAATGATATAGGAATGATGAAATATGCCGAAGCCTATTTTAAGATTATTGCTCCTTTGTTGAATAAAAAACCCTCTTTGAAATAAAGAGGGTGGTAGTCCCGACAGGAATCGAACCTGTATCTAAAGTTTAGGAAACTTCTATTCTATCCATTGAACTACGGGACCAACTGCTTTTGAGCAGGTT
>JBDLUZ010000296.1:0-3178 GCA_039805045.1 Bacteroidota bacterium
GAAACAATCTTAGGTGAGGCCAGGCTTTTGAGGGGTATGACTTACTTCAGACTTATCTCAATGTGGGGTGATGTTCCTTATATAGGTAAAATCATTTACGACAACAATGAGGTGAAGAATGTGGAAAGAATGCCGATACAGCAAGTTAAAGATTCCATTATGGCAGATTTTAACTACGCCGTAGCCAAATTGCCAGCCAAATCTGCCGGATTAGGAAGAGCTGCCAAACCTGCTGCACTGGCTTTCAGGGGAAAGCTAAACCTTTACTGGGGAAGCTGGAAAAAGAATGGTTGGCCTGAACTTGAAGGTTTTCAACAAAATCCCAGTGAAGCCACTGCCGCTTTCACTGCTGCTGCCAATGATTTCAAATCTGTGGTAAATGATTTCGGTCTTACTTTATACAAAAATGGTGATCCTGGTCAAATTGATGCTTTGGGAAAAGCAGACATTCTACCTAACTACTATGAGCTATTTACGCCAAAAGCCAATGGGTGAAGAGTTGATGAGGGACTTCTCTGGAAGAACAATAGAAGGTTCCCAATGCTGGGCAGCGCCGCGGTATGAGATTGCAGACCGGTATCAGTTGACTACTACTGGTGATTTTGCTCCCAAGATGGTACAATTAAACCCAACAACAAATCCTGCTGCAAGAACCACTTTGAACGCTGCCGTAAATCCCAACACATACGCAAACAGGGATTACCGCATGAAGTCGAGTATCATGTGGGATTATGAGCAGGCTATTGGATTGACTGCGCTTAAGTCTACCGGATTCTCTCCGTTCATATATCAGACTTGGGCTGCAAATATTACACTCAATGGCGTAAAGTATATAACCTACAATACTGATGGTTCTAACTCAGGGTATGTTTTCAGAAAGTTTGTAAGGAATTATGAAGGCCTTGGACGTTCAGAAGGTGATTATGCATTTCCTGTGATGCGTCTGGCTGATGTTTTCCTGATGTATGCTGAAGCTTCAAATGAAGTAAGTGGTCCTTTGGCTGATGCAGTGGCTTTGGTAAACAGAGTAAGGGCAAGGGGGGCTTTGCCTGCACTGGCGCCGGCAAAATATGCCAGCAAGCAAGATTTTTTCAATGCTATTGAACAAGAGAGAATTATTGAACTGGTTGCTGAGGGGCATCGTGGTTTTGATTTACGCAGATGGAGGGCTATTGAAAAAGTTTGGGGTGGTCCAGGTGGACCAGGAGTTTGGAGGCAGGATACATGGGGTGCCAACCAACAGCGCTACTATCAGAATACCATTGACAGGGTTTATCAGCAAAATTATATATTCAGAATTCCACCAACAGAGCGTGATCTGAATCCCAAGCTGACTCAGAATATCCCCTGGAGATAAACATTTGATGAAGCTTTATTGAAAACCGTAAAAAGAGATTTAATGACAAGGATTTATAAGACACTAATTGCCATCATATCCATTGCAACAATGGCTGTGAGCTGTTCAAAAGATGTTCCTGTGGATGAAGATGGACTTCTAATCACTGAGCGTCAGGAATGTTTTGTTAGTAATTTTGAACTGCTTGGTTCAGACTTTGTAACCGTAAGAGCTGCGGTTCCGGTTATTGATACAACGGCACAAACTATAAGTGTGACCGTGCTTTTTGGTACAGACCTTAAAAATGTGTACCCGCAGTTTACATTAGCTACGGACTGTAAACTGGATCCCAAAGTAACTGGCAGAACAGATTTATCTGATTTGGCAAATCCCAAAAAGTATACTGTTGTTTCCGGGAATAGGAAAATCAGGAAAGAATACAGTCTGAATATTAAATTCCAATAACCAAAACTTTCTAAAACACTAAAGATGCGTTTCATCAAAAAAAATATAGCAGTTCTGGTTGTTTTTTCAACTTTACTATTGTCTTCTTGTGAGAAAGAAGCATATGTTGTACCAGATCCTGTTTCGGATTTGACCAACGACTGCATTAAACGTACCATTGGTCCGAATATAGTAAGCCTTCCTATTGAGTTCGCCTACGCAATGGCTATACCCAAAAGTAAAGGTAAATTGGTATCTGCTCAGGTTGAAGCTTCTATTGCCGGTGCAACAGGAACTTACCTGGAACACAGATCTTTTTATACCAATACCAGTGGTGTAGATGTGCCGGTAACAGTGGGTACTCCATCATCTAACGAAGGTAAAGCCACAAAGGTTTCCTTCTCTGTAGATACAACCGCAGCTACGCTTCGTTACTTCTATGTTATTCCGGAGGAAGCCCGTGGACAGTCAGTTACTTTTACTTTTACTGCTACCAGCAGCAATGGTCAGTCTGTATCCTACAAAATGGGGCCATATACAATAGCCAAAATGGGTATTAAGAAAAATATTGCCGTATCCAATGGTAATCTTGCCTACATCTCTATTGAAAATATGGTTGCCTACAACGCAGCTGAAGCAGCCGCAAATGCCGGTAAAGTTGATCTGGTTTATTTATATAGAGCTACTCCTACAACATTTACACATGCCCTGGTTTCACCAGGTGCGGAGTCTGCTTATCTGCCTGGTGTAACATTGCCTTCAGGCGTCAACCGCAGTTCAAAAGTTCGAAAGGTATTTAATCTGCAAGACAGAAACCTAGCTAACCTCCAGTTTGGTATATATGTGGATGACAAGGATTTGCAGGAGGTGGATCTGACTGACGCTCCTAACTATGCTTTGGGATTGCGGGCAGAGGCAGGCACCTGGGTGGAAACGGCAGATAAAAAATACAAAGCATACATTTTTGTTAACTCTGTTAATGCAAATGGCAGTGCCGTTATCAGCTTGCTCAGGTATGCATTGTAACCACTAACTTATATGATTAATATGCGAAGAGGCAGTCCTGATGGGCTGCCTCTTCGCTTTGATACACGAGCATCTGCCGAAATAAGGAATGGCAATAGTTTACTTTTTATCTTCTACTGGAATTTCATATTCAACTCCTGGAGGGACATTGAATCGTCTTTCATTGATTTTAACCAGGGTTTTTTGATTACAAAATATTTTCAATTTTCCATCAGCAATTCTCACACTTGCTGATCCATTTGGCGTACTGCTTAGTATTGAATAACCTTCGTAGCGAATTTCTGTTCCTTGCCCCAGGTAAAGTTCTGATAACTTTCCATTTGTTAAATGGGCTATTCCAAAAGTACCCTTGAATAACCAGTTATCATGTTG
>JBDLUZ010000297.1:0-3024 GCA_039805045.1 Bacteroidota bacterium
ACCCCGGCATCTTCAATAACGCTACCCTCAATCTGGGTTACCCACATGGGGGAATCTTTGGCTACACATACAGGAAGCAAATCTGTAAGGTCACGTGGTGCAATGATGATACCTGCTGCATGTATACCTGTATTGCGCACAGACCCTTCAAGAATTTCAGCTTCATGTAAAACCTTGCTTCTCAGGTCGTTACCATTGTATATTTCTCTTAGTTGTTTAGCTGATTCAAGTTCATCTGGATTAAGCGATTCTTTTTCCACCAGGCTTTTGTCGCCCTGCAACGGTGCATGCAGCAATCGCTTCAGGGATATACCTGGTTTTTCTGGAACCATTTTAGCCTGATGCTCATCTTGGCAGCCATGGTACCATAAGTGATAATCTGGGCTACCTGGTTTTTTCCATATTTATCTACAACGTAGTCAATGACTTTTTGCCTGCCTTCATCATCAAAATCCGTATCGATATCCGGCATCGATTTCCTGTCTGGGTTCAAGAACCTTTCAAACAGTAGCTTATATTTAATTGGATCTATATTTGTAATGCCTATACAAAAGGCTACTACGCTGCCGGCGGCTGATCCGCGGCCCGGACCAATAAAAACACCCAGGTCTCGACCAGCTTTGATGAAATCAGATACAATGAGGAAGTAACCCGCAAATCCCATCGTCCGGATCGTGAACAACTCAAAGTTGATCCGCTCTTCAATCTCGGGTGTTATTTCATCATACCGTTTGTTTGCACCTTCCCAGGTCAGGTGTTCCAGGTATTCATCCTGAGATTTGAAATTGATGGGTACCACGAAATGGGGGAGAAGGATGTCTCTTTTCAGGTCGAGAACATCCACTTTGCCAACAATTTCATTCGTGTTATCAATGGCCTCTTCCAAATCATGGAAGACTTTATTCATTTCTCCTGTGGTCTTGAAATAAAACTGATCATTCGGGAAGGCAAAACGCCTATTTTTGAAGCTGGCATCATCGTCTGAGAACTCCCTGGCAGCTGGCGTAGCTACTTTCTCCCCTGTATTGATACACAATAAAATATCATGTGCGTTGAAGTCTTTCTGGTCAACGTAATGCGAATCATTGGATGCAATTACCTTGACATTGTACTTCCGGGCAAATTTTAACAATACATTATTTACCCTTTCCTGCTCCTCCATACCATGGCGTTGCAGCTCCACGTAATAGTCTTCCTGGAAAATATTCAGCCACCATTTGAATTCATTTTCTCCGGCTTCCTCACCCTTTCTCATAATGGTTTGCGGCACTAAGGCACCAAGGCAGCAAGTTGTTGCAATCAGGCCCTCATGGTACTTGTGTATCAGTTCTTTATCGATTCGGGGGTACTTACTGTACATCCCTTCTATATAGCCAAGGGAGGTTAGTTTAACGAGATTTTTATAGCCGGTATCATTCTTTGCCAGAAGTATCTGATGGTGTCTGGGGTCTTTTTCTTCTTTGGAAAATGTCTTTCTGTGTCTGTTTTCTGTAATGTAAAATTCACAACCCACGATGGGTTTTACTTTCAATGGACTATTTTTGTCATCCGGATCTTTTTTGTGTTTATGAGCTTCCGCAACAAACTGAAAAACACCGAACATGTTGCCATGATCTGAAATTGCCAGTGCAGGCATTTCATCTTCCATGGCTTTTTTATACAATGCGCCTATACTGGCTGCGCCGTCTAGCAGTGAGTATTGTGTGTGAACGTGTAAATGAGAGAATTGGGACATATTGGATGAAAAATCCAAATTTCGTAAATTTAGTTCAACCTTCAACGGAAGAGCTATTAAATAACTTGCAGATGAGATTAAAACCATTGCTATTCCCTGCAACTGTTTCTATATTGATACAGTCCTGCTCCGTATTCAGGCCAACACCTGTAGCCGCAGTATCTAAACCAGCATCTCCGTTTTTTGATAATGTAGTGGTAAAGCTGGGCACGCATGATGAATTTAAACCCGCCTCACCTGCTAAAATTGAAAGAAATATTGGGCCCATTGAAGATAAGTTTGAACAGACTACTTCAATGAATGATTTCGAAGGGATAGAATACATTCCACCTGCATTCATCAAATATGCCACAATTCTGGATATAGAAGTGGAGAAACTCACCAACCGCAAATTGATTGATTATGTGCATCAATGGTGGGGCACGCCATATCGCATTGGAGGTACCTCGAAGACGGGGATTGATTGTTCAGGTTTTGTACGTGGACTTGTATCAGATACTTATGGGCTGGAACTTCCACGTTCATCAAGGGAGCAGGCTCATTATTGCAAGCGCATTGGGAAAACCGAAGTGAAAGAAGGAGACTTGGTATTCTTCAGCAGCGGGCGTCACATTTCCCATGTTGGGATGTACCTCGCAAATAACAAGTTTGTTCATGCATCCACTTCTATGGGTGTGATTATCAGCGATTTGGATGAGCCCTACTGGAAGCGTAGGTATATTTATGCGGGGCGGTTCTCCGGATCTGTTGAATAAAAACACGCATTCAAACTCATGCAGGAAATGTTGTTATTTCAATATCCTGAACCCCACATAAAAATTCTTGTCGGCTGTCAGTTCCACAATTTGGCCCTTGCTTTCCAATGGCTTCCAACGGGAATCTGGTGAAATCCAAAGTGGTTTGCCATCTGCCCAAACCCGCACAGGTATGTTGAAAGTGGGGATGCAATCCGCCCAACGGTAATACCATTTGTTTTTTTCCTGTTTGACTTCCAACGTCGGAATCTGGGTGGTGCGCAGGTATTGGTCGAATAGGGGTCTCAAATCCTTCTTGAGCTGTATACTCCAGAAATGCTCTACATTGTCTGAACTGATGGTCTGGTGGTAAAATTCAGCATTCATCTTCCTTAAAGCCAAGCGGAATTGCTCGTCATCATCAAACAACTGTCTGACGAAATGCACGAGATTTCCCCCCTTGTAATACATGTCTCCAGAGCCTTCCTCATTGACACCATATTTGCCGATAACCGGGATGTCGTTTTGGATGAGTTTCCTGGTGCCCTGCACATA
>JBDLUZ010000298.1:0-2819 GCA_039805045.1 Bacteroidota bacterium
CGCAATTGCTGATCCAAGCCCCAGTGAGAGGCTCGCCGGCTGCAGTCATGTCATATTCTTCAATTTTACGGGTGGGCCTGTTGAATTTGGAAACAATTTCCGGTTTCTGACCTGGTTTAACCGCAAACCTCACTTCACCAGTAAGCACCTGTCCGCGCAACAGCTTGAAAAGGACTTCATTTGTTTTGGTAACAGCTTTCGTCTGTTCCCCAGTTATTTTGGCAGCATCGTTCAGTACACCCATCAGACCAGTTGCATTTTTGGGATAGGCTTCACACAAGGCCATGTTGTCGTAAGTGTTGAGCCTAAACTGACCATCCGGCTGCTTTTTCATGGCAATCGTGTAATAAACGTCATGCGGATTGGTGTTTTCAGCCACAACAACCAGTTTATATCGGTCCCGCTTATCAGACTCCTCCAACTTCGTCAGTTGATAGGAAAGGTTGATACCAGACTGTCCATTTAGCGGAACCTTATCCTGTGCGGTTACACAACCCAAAATGGTTAAAAACATGAATAAAGTCTGACCAAAACGAAAAACCAGTGAACGAATCATCGCAAAAAATGTTTCAATAAATCTACATCATTAAATAAACAGATTTGATCTTTTTATAATGATTTTTTGAGATGTATTCCTTAATCCTTAATTTTGATGTTTAAACATTGATATATTACATGAACAACAACTTTTTAGAAGCTTTTGAATGGCGTTATGCTACCAAGAAAATGAATGGTCAGGAAATTCCGGAAGAAAAGCTGAATGATATTCTGGAGGCTATCAGACTGACTCCGAGCTCACTGGGCTTCACCCCTTACACCATCCTGGTTATCAAAGACATGGAAATCAGAGAAAGACTCCTCCCCCAATGTTACAATCAATCTCAGATAACCACTTCCTCAGCAGTGATTGTTTTTGCTGCCTGGAAAAGTTTCAACACTGAACAGGTTGACACTTACATGCAGGAAATTGCGGAGACACGCAACGTCCCACTTGAATCCCTGGATGGATTTGCGGCCAACATCAAAGGCAAAATCAAAAACTCAACATCAGCAGAATTGGAAATATGGGCAGCTAAACAAACCTATATTGCGCTCGGGTTTGGAATGGCAGCAGCAGCTTTAAGCCATATTGACGCTACACCCATGGAAGGATTTATCCCTGCAGGAGTAAATGAAATACTTGGATTGGAAACAAAAGGCATGACTGCATCCTGTATCCTGGCTCTAGGTTTCCGTGACGAAGCCAACGATTTTCTAGCCACTGCCAAAAAAGTAAGAAGAAAAAAGGAAGATCTTTTTGTACACATCTGATTGCATTATTTTCAATATTTCTTCAACAAAACTGAACCATCTTTCAACAAGATGGTTTTGTCTTTTTATAAGTCCCCATCTATGTTTAAAAAATCTTTTACCGCATTATTGTTAACTTTTGCCTCTTTCTTTTTAGGCCACGCCCAGATCACACCACAGGCAAGAATCAGCGGAACCATACTCGATAAAAACACCCAAAAACCTTTGTCCGGTATATCAGTAGTAATCTCTCCCTCCGGAAAAGGCACAACATCAGATGCAACAGGTTCATTTCGCATTTCCGCTGAGCCTGGTAGCTATAACATCACCTTTACCGGTTCAAATATTACATCCAAGACACTTTACAATGTTGTACTGACCTCTGGAAATGAGACCACCCTCAATATTGAACTTGAAAACGACATTAAAAAACTGGATGAAATTGTAGTGTTGAACAGAAGAAATTCTGCAAGGGCTACAAGCCTTGAATCTCCGCTGAGTATCCAAAGAATGACAACAGAAGAAATCAAAAGAAATCCTGGTGGTAACTTCGATATCAGTAAGGTAATTCAATCACTTCCTGGAGTTGGTGGAGGTATTGGCGGGGGTGGTTTCAGAAATGACATCATCATCCGTGGTGGAGCCCCCAGTGAAAATGTATATTACCTGGATGGGATCGAAATTCCCGTACTGAATCATTTTGGTACACAGGGAAGTGGCGGTGGCCCCCAGGGCATTTTGAATGCCAATTTCATTGAAGAAGTTAAAGTAAGCACCAGCGCTTTTGATGCCCGCTACGACAATACCCTGAGTTCGGTTTTGCAGTTTAAACAAAAAACAGGGAATAACTATAAGACGCAGGGTAACATTATCATGAGTGCCACAGAACTGGCCATAACGCTGGATGGTCCGTTAACTAAAAAAACAACCTACCTCGCATCAATCCGTAGAAGCTATCTGCAACTGCTTTTTGAAGCAATTGACCTACCCATCAGACCCAATTACTGGGACTATCAATTTAAAACCAATACGCGCATAAATGATAAGACGAGCCTCAGCTTTATAGGTATTGGCGCAATTGACGAGTTTAAATTTGGTGTTCCCAAAGAAGCCAGTCCGGAGAAACTTTACGTTTTAAACTCAAACCCACTCATCAACCAATGGAATTATACCATCGGAACGAGCCTCAAACACCTCACAAAATCAGGATATTGGAATCTGGCACTCAGCAGAAACACACTAAATAACCAGGCTGATAAATTTGAAGACAACGATAATCCGAGTGAAGCTACAAGAACGCTACTAACGGACAGCCGAGAGACAGAAAATAAACTCAGGTTCGATGCCACTTCTACACGCAACGGACTTAAATTGAGTTATGGTGCAAGTGCACAGTACGTTGATTTCAACAATTCCTTTTTCAGTTTGCTAAGGAAAGCAGTTGTTGACAATGCCGGAAACATCATTCAACCCGGTCAAAGCATCAGCAGTTACAACAATGTTGACTTCTTGAAATATGGTGCTTTTGT
>JBDLUZ010000299.1:0-2816 GCA_039805045.1 Bacteroidota bacterium
GAGTATACTTTTTACGATAATTTTTATTTTCAGGTCAGGTCAATTTTTGCACAGACAGCTGCATATTTATCGTCTACCTTCCAGGCTTTGCCAGAGTACATACCGGTTAACAATCATTTTGCCATTCGCATGAAGCCCAACAGGAATATGAGTCTTATTGATACAGGAAGGGTGGTGATACGCAGGACTTACAGAACAAAGACAGAAATAAAAAAGGCCATTGCAGAAAAAGGCTGGTTCAGCGCATCTTTCAGGGATTTTGGTTTCTTTCAGTTGATAGAGGACAAAGAGCCTCCTGTTTTAGTGTCGAATCTGCAAAAGGGTATGTTGATAAGGCAGGGTTTCAGAATCATTTTGAAACCATCAGATAACCTTCATGCGATCAGTGATGTTCGCCTGTTGGTTGATGATAAATGGCTTTTGTTACAACAGTCTTGGAATGGCTATGTATATGCCGTTGATGAAAATTTTCCGGCTGGTGAACATAAGCTTATGGCTGTTGTTAAAGATGAGGCGGGTAATACAACAACCCGTGATTGGATTGTAACCAGAAACTAAATGAAATGGAACTAACTGAAGGGGCAAAAGCACCCACTTTCACTGCTGTTGATCAAGACGGTAACAAAATCACGCTAGCAGATTTCAAAGGGAAAAAACTTGCCCTTTATTTTTATCCGAAAGATGATACCAGCACCTGTACTGTGCAGGCATGCAACCTCCGAGACGGATTCGGAGATCTTGAGGCAAAAGGTATCGTGGTTATTGGGGTTAGTCCTGATGATGCAAAATCCCATCTCAAATTTATTGGCAAACATGCGTTGCCATTTCCGATTATTGCAGATACTGAAAAAGAGTTGGCCATAAAGTATGGTGTCTGGGGAGAAAAACAGCTGTATGGGAAGAAATATATGGGCATCATCAGAACCACATTTCTGATAAGCGAAACAGGAAAGCTGGTTAAGATAATTGCGAAGCCCAAGGTCAAGGTTCATGCTGAGGAAATAGCAGCAGGATTTGGGTTATAGCAGCCAGGTAATTTCTCCCAGGCTCACATACAGTGATTTGTGTTGCTTGATGCAGAGTTTACCCTTTTCTGTAACATGACTGATAATGCCTTCTTCCTCTTTTTCGTTGCGAATAAACCTGACTTTTTCATGCTTGCTGAAAAGATGCGTGTTGAATTCTGCGAGTTGTTTTGAAAATTTGCTATCGATGCCATTTTCAAGCCTTTGGGATAACAGGCTGCATAATCTTCCAGCAAGATCAATCGGATCGAATGTTTTGCCAGTTATTTGTTTGAGGGAGACAACTTTTTTTTCAACATCTGGAAATGTTGTTTGGTTGATGTTTAGTCCGATTCCAAGAACAGCATGTGTAATCTTATTACCTGAAATGACATTTTCAATGAGGATGCCTCCTGCCTTTCTGTCACGCCAATAAATATCATTGGGCCATTTGATGGTTGTATCTCCTGCAGTTTCAGTGTTGAATAAATCATGACAGGCCAGTGCAGTGGCTGTTGAAAGTCGGAATTGATTGCTTATTTCAGGTAGGTTTCTCGATAAAACAATAGAAATCATGATGTTTTGGCCTCTTTCGCTCTTCCAGATCCTGCCTTTTTGCCCTTTTCCTGCAGTTTGTTCAAGTGCGAAATAGGCTTCTCCATGGCTTACATTGCCGCTCTTGATCAGCCGCATGGCATGGTTATTGGTACTGTCCGTTACGGATAATATGTTAAAGGGCTTACCGATCATGTATTCTGAGCCAAAAGCATTAAAATTATCCTTAATTTTGACAATATAGTCATTGAACAATTAAAAAAAGCAACTTTTGTCAGTAAGATCAGAAGAAAGTCCCGCCCCTGCGAAATTAACCAGGCTGAATAGAAACAGTAAGTTACTCAAGGTTATTATCAACGCCATACAAGACAAGAAAGGAGAACATGTAATCTCACTCGACCTGAGGAAAATTCCTGAGGCAGTAGCAGATTTTTTCATTGTTTGTGAAGCATCTTCTACAGTGCAGGTCAGAGCCATTGCAGACTGGGTGGAAGTGCAGGTGAAGAAAGAATGCGGTGAGCCTCCCTATAAACATGAGGGGCATACCGCTGCACAATGGATTCTGGTTGATTATGTCAATGTTGTTGTGCATGTGTTTCACAGCGAAACCAGAAAGTTTTACAAACTGGAGGAAATGTGGGGTGATGGAGATGCCGAGGAAGAACAAGTAACTGATACGGTCATCAAACCCCGTAAATCCTTGAAATCAAAAATTTAAAAAGTAACAAAGCGCTACATATGAATCAGGAAGATAACAGCAGTGAAAAGCGTTCCAATCCCTTTTCATCACTGAAAAGAAACAGGGAAAATGGTGGAAACGGACCGGCTTCAAAGGGTCCCAAGTTCAGCTTTTACTGGATATATATAATTGCTGCAGTAATGCTTATCGGTTATCAGGTCATGCGGGGTGTAACGCCGGATGCCAGGAACGTCACCGAACTGGAATTCAAGCAGAAAATGCTTGTTGCAAATGACGTAGCCAAGCTGGAGCCAGTAAAAAACAAGGGCGTGATCAGGGTTTTCATCAAACCAGACAGCCTAGCCAAACCTACATACCAGAAGTTGCTTGGAGATAAACTTGTCTATGCAAAGCAATCTAAGGGGCCGCATTTTCAATTCAGCTATTCAAAGGTTGATGATTATCAGCAGAACCTTGATAAATATTTTACTGAACATCCTCAGGTTGAGCCGGTACCTGTAGATCCGGTGAGTGATCCTGAGTTCTTTGGACCACTCTTGCAATTTCTTTTTCCATTG
>JBDLUZ010000300.1:0-2795 GCA_039805045.1 Bacteroidota bacterium
GCAGGATCCTGTTTCCAGATTTTATACAATGGCTGCTTGTTTAGCTTTCCAAAAATATCCCATCCTGCCATATCCAAAGCAGAAACAAGAAAGGGGTTAAGAGGAAATAAATGGTGCAAAAAATGCCAAAATCTTTTAGGATCAGTCAGGCTGAAAGACTCAACAAACTTGCGCTTATTTTCGAGATCAGCAATCATTTGCTCAACAGAAATATTGTAATAGCTTATTGCCGGCGCTTCTCCATAACCTTTTATTCCTCTAAAGTTCAGTTCAACAATGAAAGTTGATTGATGCGTCTTAGTACCCTTAGAAATGGTGAAGGGATATTCGAAAGCAAGGTTTTTATGCCAGTATTTTATGCCAAACATGATCTGTCGCAGGAATTGATATATGTCTTCAATTCATTATTAAAGTTAGTTTTTTCAAGGAGATCTTCTAATGTTATTTGTATTCTGAAACGCCAGAAATGATTGGGGTCACCAGGCACGTTGATTCTTTCATCTTTGGGGTCCGATAGCCTAAGGTCTTCCTGCATGGCAAAAAGATCCTGCAACTGAAAAACTGCCCACATAGCAGGAGAATTCAGGTGTTGAAGAATTATAGACCTTACAATGTGGCAGGATGCGTCTGCAGGAGCTTCTCCATATTGCCAAAGCATTTCATTGAAAAACTTTTGAGACAAGTTGGCGTTTTCTGTCCACCATTCCCTGATAGTACTCATATCATGTGTAGACGGAGTAACAACAGAAAGGTACGGAGCATTTGCCGGATCAAAGAATGCCTGGTTCATTTGTTTGGGCATTCTTTGAACTTCCATACTTAACAAACCAAGATTAGCCATAACCTCAGGAACTGTTTTGGGTACGAGTCCGAGGTCTTCCCCACAAATGAGCATTTCTGTACAGCGTTTTAAAGCAGGCAGTTTCTCTAGTGCTTCCTTTCTCCAGATCTGATCCTGTCTGTTAAAAAAATAATCGTTGTACAATGCCGTAAAATGATATTTTTCTTGGTTGCTCAGATGTTTATATGAAAGAGTCTTGTCTATATTAAACCTGAAATGAAATCCCTCATCAGACACTTCATCTCTCCATAGTAATACATTGGATTGCAGGTTAAAAAGGGCCTGTCTAAGCGCAGTACTATCTTCAGATTGCTGTTGTGCATTTAAATAATGTTCAATTTTTTTCTGGGTATTGAATTCATCCCTGAATTGGTATTGGAAATTATTTTTATGCTTTAAAAAAGCTTTAATTTTTTGTTCTAATCCCGGAGCAAGTTCCCAAATAATTTGATCAGTGATAAAAGGTTCACAAAACCTTTCTGCATTGAAATGAATGCCCCGTGATTCAAATTCATGTTTATACACGGGAATTGCGGGTACAAATTTCCCCATAATACCTTCTATTGCATCTTCGGGAATTGACCAAATTCTAAAAAAACCAAGAATGTGATCTATTCTGAAAGCATCGAAGTAGTTAGACATTTGAGTAAACCTTTGTTTCCACCAAGAGAAACCATCGGCCTTCATGACTTCCCAGTTATAGGTAGGAAAACCCCAATTCTGACCCTTGACAGCAAAATCATCAGGAGGAGCACCTGCTTGTTTGTTGAGGTTATATAATGAAGGCTGCGTCCATGTATCAGCTCCAAATTTATGTACCCCTATTGCAATATCTCCTTTCAAAATAACACCATGACTATTGGCATAATCATGTGCTTCTTTTAATTGCAGATGTAAATGATACTGAATAAAAAAATGAAGTGCCACTTGATCATAAGCTGAAGTTCCAGGAGTACACAAATCCGCTATTACAGCATCATTAAAATTTGCATATTTACCCCAATCTGTTTTACCGGGCTGACCAATATGATCTCTGAGATAAGAAAATGCAGCATAAGATATTAACCAAGACTTATTTTCTTCAAAAAAAAGTTTGTATTCAGTTGATTTGAAAACGTCTTCTTTCATCAATGGATACAAGATCCCCAGCGACTCCCACTTTAATTTCATGATTTCCTCATAAGCAACCCCAACAGAATCATTCAGTTTTGCTGCACTTGCAAGTTGAGTCTTGATATATTTGGTATACTTTTTTCCTGCAACCGAATCTAAGGAAATATATAAGGGATGAAGAGCAAATGCTGATATTGCTGCATAAGGATAAGAATCAGCACGTGTGTGGGTAGAAGTAGTATCATTTACAGGAAGTATTTGAATCATCCTGACAGAAACAGATTTTGCCCAGTCTACCAAAGGTTTAATATCATTGAATTCACCAACACCTAAACTGTTCTTTGTTCTTAAACTGAAAACAGGAACTGCAACGCCTGTTCCACGCCAATGTTTACCCAAATTGACGAAACCATCTCTGATAAAGTCGACTTTATTTATTCCAGAAGGCAGTTTTAATAGCCTATTTTCTCCATTTTCAAAGCGAACAAACTTACCAGTAGAATCGGTCAAACAATATTTATACTGCAATGACTCACCAACTAAATTACCATGAATATGCACCTGCCATAAGTGCCCATCAAAATACATGGGAATAAGTTTATTTTTATCCCACTCACCCAGTAGCTTATTGCTTCCAATTAATGCAAGTTTTTCATCAGGTGAAAGTAATGGCGCATCTACTGAAAAAGTGATGTACGCTGACTTATCCTCCGAAAATTGTAATTCATCTGTATTCCTTGTAGCAAAAACAGACTTGAATGGCAGGGTCTTAAAAGCATTATCGGTATCACCCATATGCATCCAGGTATCCAGAATTTTAATACCATCTCTCAGGTCAGAT
>JBDLUZ010000301.1:0-2990 GCA_039805045.1 Bacteroidota bacterium
GCACGGCAGCAGGCACTGCAGTATCATTGGCCAGAAAATACAGGTATCCTTGCTGATACAGCTCATGGGCCTTGATGATTTCTTTCCTCTGCTCATAGCTGGCCTCCGGATAATCATAGTTCCCCCCGATGTAATCGCTGCTCATGGGACCATGGTTATTGGTATCTGTTTTCCTGTTGGGGATGGTGTCGAATTTGGAGAAGACTTCTTTTACATCACCCCATCCGGCTGCAAATGCCCTCGCTAGGAGTTCATAGCGGGATCGGTCGTACCCTTCCGGTTTGGGAAAAGGCACCCTGTTGTCTGGATGGTTGCTCATACACAACCTGAAACAATAAGCCTGCAGCTTTTTATCGCCTGCCCCTTTGATACCCGGGGGCTCGGCACTGATCTCAGGAAGGAGTCCGCTCGCAGGATTACCTGGAATTTTATAGGGATCAACAGGCTGCATGAAATAGTGGCGATGCTGGAAAACACCCGTCTGCACGCCATTCCACTGCTCGCCATACACATCGTTGCCTTCTCTTCCTACCGTATAGGAAACGCCAGCAGCCGCCATGAGGTCGCCCTCATAGGTGGCATCAATAAATATCTTACCCTTGTATTGATCACCATTCAGGGTGCGGATTGCTGTAATCTTTCCGTTTTTTACGGTTACACCCCCTTTGTTTCTGTTGAGCCACACATCTCTGTGAATGATGAGGTTGTTTTCTTTCACATACTGTTCAAATACAGCTTCCGCTGCATGCGGTTCAAAGATCCACATGGTTTTATAGGTACTGTCAAGTGCAACTGTTGCCTGACCCACATTACCGTATGCACTTTTCTTCTCCCAGCGCCAGGCTTTGTCATCATTGTAATGCAGGAAGAGCCGGTGATAAAAATCCCTTGCCAATCCGCCAATCACTGTTTTATTACCGGTATCTGTAAAACCCAGTCCGCCTGAAGACATACCGCCCAGGTGTTTATCAGGTGAAACGATGATCACTGATTTCCCCATGGCTTTGACCTGAACTGCAGCCGTAACAGCGGCTGCGGTTCCGCCATAGATGATGACGTCTGCTTCATGGGTTTGGTATTGATGCGGAACATCCATGCCAACAAAAAAACATGCCCAGCAAAGCAGGGGCAAAAAACGGAAAAAAAAGGACTTCATACAACTATGCAATATTGAGGAAACAATTTACAACTTTCCACCATGCCATCCACTGTAAAAATGGATATACTACTGCTTTAAGGCAGCATACAACACTTCCACCGGGTGCATGCTTTTGACGCCAGTTCCATCCTTGATTTGGTGCCTGCAACTGGTGCCTGCAGCTACCAGGACCTGGTCGTCTTCTAGCGACCGGGCAGCCTTGAACAACACCAATTCACCAACCTGCATAGAGATGTCGTAATGTTCTTTTTCATAGCCAAAAGATCCCGCCATACCGCAGCACCCCGAAGGGATAAGCCTGGCTTCATAATTAACCGGAAACGACAAGGCCCGCTTCACAGGTGTCATAGAGCTGAGTGCCTTTTGATGGCAATGACCATGAATTTTCAGCTTTTGTGCAGCTGTGGTAAACTGTTCTGTTGTGATATTCCCTTTGTCGGCTTCCCGCATGAACCATTCTTCAAAAAGGTAAACATGTTTGGCCAGCCGATTGGCATCTTCCTGCAAGGCATCTTCCACCAAGGAAGGATATTCATCCCTGAAACCCAGTATGGCAGAGGGTTCTATGCCTACGAGCGGAATATCATCAGAGAGGAGTCCGGAAAAAATCCTGACCTGCTGAATGGCCAGCTCTTTTGCTTCTCGGATCAATCCTTTTGATAATTGCGCCCTTCCACTTTCCGGATGATCAGCCATCAGCACTTCATACCCCAATCCCTCCATCAACAAGACCGCCTTTTGACCAATACCCGTATCTGTATAGTTCGTGAACTCATCACAGAAAAGATAAACCCTACCCTTTTGACTCACTCTTCCCTCTTCCCTCTTCCCTCTTCCCTTTTGCCTTTCACCAAACCACGAACGCAAGGATTGCGCATATACTTCCGGCAGCGTTCTTTCCGGATGAAATCCTGCAATCCTGTTGATCAACTGGCGTATAGGCTTCAATTTTACAAGGGTGTTGTAAAGTGGCGCAACCCTTGATGCCAGTTGCATTTGGGTGCCAAAACCGGCAATGAGTTTCGTGCGGAAAGGGATGCCATGGCTGTCGTGATAAGCCTGCATGAATTCCGCTTTCATTTTCGACACATCAACACCTGAGGGGCATTCTGTTTTGCAGGCTTTGCACGACAAACAAAGATCCAGAATCTCTTTTACCTCTTCCTGTTGAACCGACTCAGCAAATTCCCCCGTCAGGTATTGCCTTAGAATATTGGCGCGCGCGCGGGTAGTATCTTTTTCACTGCGGGTGGCCATGTAACTCGGACACATGGTTCCACCGGTGATTTCTGTTTTGCGGCAATCACCTGATCCGCTGCATTTTTCTGCGAGTTTCAGGAAACCACCTTCACCCTTGAAATTGAAAACGGTATTGGACTGTGGAGTGGGCTTGTTTGCAGTATACCTCAACATGGCATCCATGGGAGGTGTATCCACTATCTTGCCATTGTTGAAAATCCGATTGGGATCGAAAATCGATTTCAAGTCACGGAAAAGTGCATAAACCCTTTCACCCATCATTTTCGGGATGAATTCCCCGCGCAACCTGCCGTCTCCGTGTTCTCCCGACAAGGAGCCGTTGAAAGATTTCACCAATTCAACCGTTTCTTCGAGAATTGATCGGAACTGTTGCTGTTTCACCAGCTCAACAGTTTCTTGCAAAATGGACCTGAATTGTTTTTGTCCAGCTTCTGTTTTCAGGTTGATGATGGGTTCCACATGCAGTTCACCAGCTCCGGCATGGGCATAGATGGAATATTGTACACCATGCCTTTGCAGGAGATTTTCCAGTTGTTCGATGTATGCGGGAAGGTCTTTGGGAAGCACGGCA
>JBDLUZ010000302.1:0-3378 GCA_039805045.1 Bacteroidota bacterium
TAACATCAAGCTCACCGGCAATTTGCAATTGACAGCAGGTGTTGAAAATATTTTCAACATACATCCAAACTATGCAGGTGTTCCACAAGCCCGGTATCAATCCTTTGTAAACGAAACTGGTGGCCCTTGGGAGTCAGTTCAAATGGGCTTCAATGGCACAAGATTTTACAGCAGGTTGAAGGTGACTTTTTGATGGATTGATTACCTAAGGTTTTTGGATCATACTTACACATCAATACCCCACTGCAACCTGGATATCAGGTCTTTGTTGATTACAAAAACGAACCGCATCGGGTGTAACGCCTGTATTCCAACAATACACCTTTTTCAATCCTTTCATTTGCATCATTTGTTTCAACCCTTGATCCGTAAGTGAGGTCCCCACTAAATTTAAATACTCCAGCTTTTCCAAACCGGCAATGGTTGCAACAAAACGATCGGAAACACCCGTATTTCTGGCATCAAGGCGTTTCAGATTGGCTAACTTGCTGATGATGGAGAGGTCTGCTTCGCTGAAAGGATGTCCTGATATGTTCAAACTGTACACATTTGTTGCAATAGCAACGAGCTGCTGTAATTTTTCAGCAGTTGGTTGTGTCATATTCAGTGAACTAACTTCCAACCAACCACTCCCTGCTGCAATGGGTTTGACCAAAAAACCAATCTGCTTGAGCTGATTAACTGTTACCGAGTCAGGCATCGGGATAGTTGGCAATTCGGATTTCTCTTTTACCATTGCTGTTGAAGGCTGCAACATTTGTCTGACTGTATCACTGGAAGCGGCTCCCTGTATGGTCAACTTATTGTCTGCCCCTTGTGCAATCCACCAATGAAGCAATGCTATTTCATTTTCAGTCAGCTGTTTTTTTCCTTTAGGTGGCATGTGCTTGTCATCATTTCCTGGTAGTAATATCCTGGCCATCATTTCACTGGAAGCAGCGTCACCGGGCTGGATTATTTTACCATTCTTCCCTCCTTTCAACAATAAACCAAAATCATCCATCCTCAACCCGCCTTTTTGTGTTCCAGCCTTATGGCAATTTTCACATTTTGATGCAAGCAGGGGTTGTACAAGTCCATCATAAACTGTAAATGTTGAAGTATCAGACAATGAAGGAATTACCTTAACCTGCTTTTCAGATTCCTCCTGTTCAGGCAACAGGAAATCAGCTCCGTGGGTAAGACTTCCTCCTGCGTGGCCAGTAAATACCATCGCAATCAGGGCAGCAATAAAAACTGGCTGAAAGGCTTTATGTACCTGGTTAATCTTCAGATTATACCGGTGTAAAAAATAGACACCTCCGCACAGGATAGTAAATGCAATGGCCGACCACTGATGTGTTTCAGCAGCCTGTTCATTGTATTCTCCTGAAGTGTTGAGTAATAAACCAGAACCAGCACTTATCATGGCACTGATCCATGATAGCAATAGAATAAAACCAAGCTGTCTTGATAGGCGTACAGACTTATCGGGGTTGAAATAAAACAGTATAAAGGCTAAGCTGAATATGCCTATTGGCAGGTGCAGCAAAACGGGATGCAGGTGGCCCAAAAAGGAAGTAATCATGCCAGTAAACCATGTACAACATTGCCGGATACATCTGTAAGCCTGTATCTCCGCCCCTGTGTCTTGTAAATAAATTGTTCATGG
Organism: Bacteroidota bacterium; assembly: GCA_039805045.1. GTDB lineage: Bacteria > Bacteroidota > Bacteroidia > Chitinophagales > Chitinophagaceae > Pollutibacter. The sequence continues at coordinate 1,652 of JBDLUZ010000302.1, forward strand.
TCAACACCCATCAGGTGCATAAGCGTAGCCTGGAAATCATGAACATGTACCTTGTCTTTTACCACATTGTGGGCGAAATCATCTGTTTCACCATAAACGAGTCCGGGTTTGACCCCGCCACCTGCCATCCAAATAGAATAGCAACCGGGATGGTGGTCTCTTCCAAAGCCCTCTGGTGTCAGCGATCCCTGGGAGAAGCTGGTTCTCCCAAACTCACCTCCCCAGATGACCAGGGTGTCATCCAACAAACCGCGCTGTTTCAGGTCTTTTACCAGCGCTGCAGATGCCTGATCAGTTTGTTTGGTGGCACGCCTGATTCCAGAAAACAACGCACCATGGTGATCCCAGCCCAAATGGTACAACTGGATGAAACGCACATCTTTCTCCGCCAACCTTCTGGCCATGATGCAGTTGTAGGCGAAGGTTCCGGGCTTTTTGACATCTTCTCCGTACATGTCGAGGATATGCTGGGGCTCGTCAGACAGGTCTGTTACAGAAGGGATGGCCATCTGCATCCGATAGGCCATTTCATGCTGGTTGATTTGACTTTCCACTTCCGTATCATGCCAAACTTCATTTTGCATCCTGTTCATCTTTTTGATGAAATCAAGTGCCCTTCGTCTGTCCATCCTGTCAATACCTTGGGGGTTAGACAAATAGGGAACAGGATCACTGGCAGACATGAATTGAACACCTTGATGGTGGGAAGGCAGAAAACCACTGCTCCAGGAAGCGTTGCTGATAGGTTGATCGCCGCCGCCCTTAGATAACATGACAATAAAAGATGGCAGGTTCTCATTCATACTGCCGAGTCCGTAACTGAGCCAGGAACCGATACAGGGCCTTCCGCTGAGTTGGTGACCTGTTTGGGTGAAGATAACCGCCGGCTCATGGTTGATCTGTTCAGTAAACATGGATTTGACAATGCACAAATCGTCTGCTATGGAAGCAATATGGGGAACATGTTCGGAAAAATAGGCGCCGTTGCTACCATGCTGGGTGAAGGTAGCAGATGGCATGGCGAGGGGAAAGGAATATTGGTTGCTGACCATTCCTGAGATACGGTTTTGTCCGATGACAGAAGGCGGTATCTCCTGGCCGTGCATGTTGTACAATTTCGGCTTGTAATCAAACAGCTGAAAATGCGGATTAACCAGTGGTTTGTTGATTTCTTCGGCAGCCGATAAAGCCTGCTGGGCAGCAGGTTTTTTGCTGCTGCAACCTATGAGGCTTTGCAGGGCTACGCCTCCAAGGCCCAATACGGAGCCTTTCAGGAATTCACGTCTCTTGTTTTCAAAATGGCGATGGAACAGTTCTTCCATGATTGTTATTTTCTGGTTAGATACGCGTCGGTATTCATCAAGGCTAAAGCTACATTGGAAAGGGCAGTCAGTTGCAGTTCATCTAATCCTGGCTTTTCTTTTGGCGGGCTCATTCCGGTAGGCCGCTTCCTCCTCCCGGTATAGCGCTAGGGCCGACTGAATCTCTTTCCCTGAAGGATGATTGCCAGTGATCAACCTGAATCCAAACCGAAGCTGGGTCTCAGGAGTGTTTCCCCCTTCCCTGATCATCCTTGCCGCCACAAATCTTGCAGCTTCCACAAACTGTGGATCATTGAGCAAAGCCAGGGATTGCATCGGTGAACTGGAAACCTGTCGTTTTACTGTGCAGACAGATCTATCTGGCGCATCAAAAATATGCAGAAACGGCACTACACTGGTTCTTTT
>JBDLUZ010000303.1:0-2778 GCA_039805045.1 Bacteroidota bacterium
GGATGGCTGAACAACATGATCATCACCATGGATCCGGTGATTAATCCGGATGGCCGCGACAGGCATACCAATTGGGCTAACATGCACAAGGCATTCCCACCTGTAGCCGATGCAAACGACCGGGAACACAATGAAATCTGGCCCGGTGGACGCACCAATCATTATTGGTTTGACCTCAACCGCGACTGGTTCCTGGCAACTTTTCCGGAGTCACAAAACCGGATCAACTTCTTCCACAAATGGAAACCTTATGTGCAGACGGATCACCATGAAATGGGCACCAATTCCACCTTCTATTTTGATCCGGGTGAAGATGCCAGCAACAATCCCATTGTGCCTGATTACCTCTACAAAAAAATCTACCCGAAATATGCCGAATACTTCAGCAAGGCAACTGATAAAATAGGATCCATGTACTTTACCAAGGAAGCCTATGATAAACTTTACCCTGGCTATGGTTCGAGTTACATAAACTTCTATGGCGGAGCAGGCTTTCTATTTGAACAGGCTAGTAGCCGCGGACATGTTCAGGAAACCACTACAATCCCCATCACCTTTGCCTTCACCATCCGCAATCAGTTTACAGCCTCATTAGCCACCATCCGGGCCTCACTCGCGGAGAAAGCATCATTGCTTGAAATGCGGAAACTTTTCTATACTACTGCAAAACAACAGGCTGAAGCATCTGCCGTGAAAGGATATGTATTCAGTCATGATCAGGACAAGAACCGCACCAAAGCTTTCATCGACTTGCTTTTGCTGCACAGAATAGACGTGTATGAATTGCCTGCAGGTGAGAGTTTCTATGTACCGGTTGCACAAGACAACCACATCATGGTGCGATCGATTTTTGAGAACCAGATTACATACCGAGACAGTTCATTCTATGATGCATCAACGTGGAGTTTGATTCACGCATTTGGCTTACCCTTTTCAGCAGCTAAATCACCTGTTTCCGGAGGAAAAAAATTAACTGTTTCACCTGCCGTTATTACACCACAACCAGTTAAAAGCAACTATGCCTATCTTGTTAGCAACCGCGATTACAACATACACCGCTTCATCTATGCATTGCAGCGAGACGGTGTGATTGTACAAACGGCTGCCAGACCGTTTACTACGCAGGTAAATGGGCAAAACATAACCTACGGATATGGCAGCGTCGTGATTTCTGTTCAACAACAAAAACTTACAGCGGAGCAGCTGCATCAGGCAGTTGTCCGTGCATCAGCGGTATGTGGCATTCCAGTAGAATCAGTGGGCACAGGCTTCAACGTTGCCGGCATCGACCTGGGCAGTGGCTATGTAAGGACACTCAAAAAACCAGAAGCATTGATGCTGATTGGAACTGGCGTAATAGCAGCAGAGGCTGGTGAAGTATGGCACCTGCTCGACCAGCGCCTGCAGATGCCGATTACCAAAGTTGATTTACTCACTTTTGGCAGGGTTGATCTCAACCGGTACAACACACTTGTGATGGTATCCGGCATGTATAACCTGCTTGATAAAAACAGTGTGGAAAAAATCAGGAACTGGGTACAAAACGGCAATACACTCATCACCATCAAGTCGGGTGCGGAGTGGGCCATCAAAAACGGATTCACGAAACACAAGCTGCAAGCTGATTCCAGCGGAACCACTACAGGCAGAAAAGACTTCGACAGGGCTGTTGAAATCGAAGGAGCCAAAGCATTAGGAGGCTCTATCTTCCGGGTTGACTTAGACACCACCCATCCGATTGGCTATGGTTACGGAAGAAGGAATATTTCAGTGTACAAAAATGGTTTGACCTTTTTCCAGAACAGCACGAATCCATATAACACCGTAGCACAGTATACCAATGATCCTGTTGTGGGTGGATATTATCATTCCACTACCATTAAGAAAATGAAGAACAGTCCATCTATATTGGTAGGAAGCGAAGGGGCTGGTCGTGTCATCTTGTTTGCCGACGAACCCAATTTCCGCGGGGCATGGTATGGCACCAACAAACTGTTCCTCAATGCTATTTTCTATGGTAACTTGATTACTGTACCAAACGTTGCAGCGCATGAATTGGAAGAACATTGATTCTTTTCCCGTGATGGGACAATGGCTGAATAAATCGAATGCCGTACCACTTGACTTCAGTGCTGCCAATACCGCACTGCAAAAGGAAACCTATGGCGATATTGATGCATTCTGTGATCATGTAAGCCATCTGCTGCAGCATGCAGGTGTTGCATTTGGATATGGCGGATACTTTGAAAATAGGATTATCTACAATGTATTCGACAATTTCGCAACACCCGCAGAACACCGGAATATCCATTTGGGAATTGATGTCTGGGGAACTGAAGGCACTGAAGTTTTTTGTCCGATTGAAGGGGAAATCCACAGCTTCAGGTTCAATGATGGAGATGGCAATTATGGACCAGCCATCATCCTCAAACATCATATTGAAGGTGAAACCTTGTTCAGTTTATATGGTCATCTCAGGAGAGCTGATTTGAATGGTTTACAGGTTGGACAAACAATTTCTAAAGGCAGTCTGCTTTGCCATCTGGGGGCGCCGCATGAAAACGGCAAATGGCCACCACACCTGCATTTCCAGCTGATGAGGGATATGGAAGGATGGGAAGGTGATTACCCCGGCGTTTGCGCATCAAAAGATGAACGACATTTCAGGAAAAACTGTCCGGACCCGCTATCTCTGATATACAAGGATTGACTTAACTATCAGGAAATTGGAAATACCTAACTCGTAGTACTACTAAAAAATTTAATAACTCCCCTCCT
>JBDLUZ010000304.1:0-2772 GCA_039805045.1 Bacteroidota bacterium
AGTTTATTGATGAGTCTTCCTATGTTCTGATCCATCCTGTCAATCATGGCGGCATACACTGCCATCTTCCGTGCCCATACTTTTTTATCAGCAACATCGTCCCAGGCTGGAATGATTTCCGGTCTTTCAGTAAGTTGATACCGATCATCCACCAATCCCAACTGCTTCATTTTTTGAAACCGCTTTTCCCTTGTAATATCCCACCCCTGCAGGTAGAGTGATTCATATTTCGCAATGTCGGGCTCCAATGCATGCAAAGGAAAATGGGGTGCAGTATAAGCCAGGTATAAAAAAAATGGGGTCTCTGAACTGTTGTTTTTATGCTGATCCAAATACCCCATGGCATGATCTGTAAAAGCATCGGTCATGTAATGTCCTTCTTTCGGAATTTCATAATCCTTGTCGTCTAATACAAATCGACGCTTGTCTCTTTCTTCTGGAGTGATTTCAAAAAAACTGGAAGCACCTGAAATCAATCCATAGTAACGATCAAATCCTCGCTTCATGGGCCAATGCTGTGGACGCTCACCTACATGCCATTTACCTGACATGTAGGTACTGTATCCTGCTTTCTTCAATTCCTCAGCAATTGTAGGAAAACTGTCATTTAGGAAACCCTGATAGGATCCTTTTTCAATCGGTGCCTTGGCCAAACCAACCATTCCGCCCATGCCCACTGTATGTGGGTATTGACCAGTTAGCAAAGAGGCACGGGTTGGACAACAACGTGAGTTGTTGTAAAATTTCTTCAACTTGATTCCGTTGGCAGCTAACTCATCCAGGTTAGGAGTATTGACCTCACCACCATAACAACCCAGGTCAGAATAACCCATATCATCAGCCATGATGAAAATGATGTTAGGCCTTGCTGTTCCGGCATTGGGCCTTTCTGGTGGATTAAGCAAAGAGACGGTCATCAACCAGGCAGACAAAATCGTAAAGCATCTCATGGCCTTGAGCGTGAAGCCGGAATGAATCTGGTGGAAGGATCTTGACATGGACTGGCTTGGGGTTTGGTGGTTACAATTTGGGAGGCGATGATTCCCGCTGGATGAGAACAGGTGAAACAATGGTTCCGGTTGTCTGCTTTTCCGTATCAGCGGTTTTGATTACAGACAACAACAAATCAATGGCTGCTACTGCAATTTCACGGATGGGCTGTGCGGCAACTGTAATGGATGGCGTAAACAACCTGAAGAGGTCATTGTCGTCGAAACTCACAACCGCCATATCATAAGGTATTTTGATCTTGACTTTCTTTAAGGCCTCAATACCAAATACGCCCAGGTAATTGGTTGCAAAGAACAGGGCATCCAACCCCTTCCGCTTCTTCACAAATGCAGCAATAGCGGAAACCACTTCATCGTATGGATCGTCAAACCGTACTTTCAAGACCTGTGCCTTATCCACACCCAACCCAGCTTCCTGCATGGCATCGCGGTATCCACGCTCCCGCTCTTCCATTTGCGACATCTCACTGACAATGGTTACAAACCCAATGTCCTCGTAGCCATTGCCAATCAAATGTTTGGTCAGATTGTATGCTCCCTGATGGTTGTTGAGCACAACATAATTTGTATCCACTTCAGCTATTTGCCTGTCTAATAACACAAAGGGAACATGATCTGCAAGCAGTTTTTCCAACTCATCCTTCAACCCTTTTGTGGGTGTGATGATCAACCCATCAACAGAACTGTTCCTCATCTTGCGGATAAGTTCTTTGGCAGTTTTGGTGCTGTTATCAGTGCTGCTCAAGAATACGTTGTAGCCCCGCTTGGAAGCTTCGAGTTCAATCACTTTGGCCACATTGCCAAAAAAATAATTGCCGAGATCCTCTACAATCAACCCGATGGTATTGGACTTTCCTGTTCTCAGCAAACGAGCTGCGTTATTAGGTGTATAATCCCTTTTTTTGATGAGGTCCATCACCTTGTTGGTGGTTGCCTCACTGATACCCATTTCCTCACCCTTCCCATTGATTACAAAAGATACAGTTGTGATGGAAAGATCCAACTCCCTGGCGATGTCCTTGATGGAAATTTTTTTTGTCATTTTTTATGGGATCTTGGATGGTTGATGATTCACTTGCCTGAACCCCACTGTTGATTGGGCTTTGCCGACATCTCCAGCTGAAGCCTGCCCCCGCTAATCAGCTGTTCATGCCCAAAAAACGGTTTATCCAACGGCTGCCCATTGAGTTGTGCATTTCGGATGTATTTGTTTTGTGCACCATTGTTAACCGCTTCAATGACAAACTGCTTGCCAGGATAATATTTTTCATGGAGTTGCAAAGTGATTTTGTCAAAGACCGGACTGGTGATTTCATAAAACGGTTTTTCGCTGGTGCCTCCATCGGTTGAAAAAAGACCAATTTTCAGCAGCACTGCAAGTGAACCCATCAACCCCTGATCTTCATCACCACTGTACCCCTTCTGGGGTGAAATGCCGCTGTATACCGAGTCCACCAATGTTCTGGTCCAATATTGCGTAAGCCAAGGCTTGCCGGCATAGTTGAATAAAAAAGGGGTCTGCATACAGGGCTGATTGCCGTAATTGATGTAAACCCTCCTGTTCAATTCCTGGTCAACTGGATTTTCTGATTTTCCGGATACAAACCCGTGTTTCCTGGCTTCTGTAAAAGCAAAATTCAGCTTATCCGTGAACTTCTTTGCGCCACCATGTAATGAAATCAGTCCGGGTACATCATGAGGCACAAACCAGGTATATTGAGCAGCATTACCCTCGTTGAATCCATGTTCATAACGGAGTATA
>JBDLUZ010000305.1:0-2760 GCA_039805045.1 Bacteroidota bacterium
TATCCTGCCTGAAAACTCATATCCGCCTTCACCGATTTCCCTTTCTATCAATTCTTCTACATCGTATTCATCTTTAATTTCGCCGAAAAGTTCTTCCAGGAGGTCTTCCATAGTAATGATTCCTGAAGTGCCTCCAAATTCATCCACCACCCATGCCATACTTCTGCGTTCCCGGATAAAGCGGTTCATCAAATCTGTGGCTGTCATGCTCTCGGGAACAGCCATAATTGGTAACATAGCTGCCTGAATACTTGCTGGATTTTTAAACAATGAAATTTGATGTACATATCCTATAATATGGTCAATATCTCCTTCAAATACAATCAGTTTACTCAAACTTGTTTCTACAAATTTTAGGCGCAAATTATCAATGGTGTCGTTTTTGTTGATGCCTTCAATCTCTTTTCGTGGAACAAGACATTGTCTGACTTTGAGGTATGGCAATGTGAGGGCGGCTTCAAATAGCTCTTTGTTGATTTCACTGTTTCCCTGTTCCTGGTCATCTCTAATCTGAATAAAATGCTCAAGCTCAAGCCTGTTAAAGTTTTTCCTCGTTTTTCTGATTTTTACACTTAACATATTCCGGAGTAGCCATTCTGCCATCAAAATAAGTCTGCTTGCAATGGGGTCAAGCAATTGGAAAAAGAAACTGATTACCGGCATGAGAAATAGCATAAGTGTATCGGCTTTGCTTCTGAATACCGCCCTGAAAAAGAAATAGTTGATCAGGATCAATCCTGCTGCCATCAGATGGTCAAAAACTATCCTAATCAGCACGAGTAATGGATTAAGTTCATCGCTCAGGTAAACACTCAGCGCTGACCATATTGGCTCAAGCAACTGGTCAACAAGTAGTCCATAAAAAGTGAGGAAGATGACCATACCCGTTATCATAGCGCCAATGAATCGAGATGGTTCATCAAGGTACATAGACAGCAAATTGGCGCTGACTGATTTTTGCTTTTTTCTGATTTCTACTGTAATCCTGTTCAGCGATACAAAGCCAACTTCAAGACCTGCAAAAAAACAGGTTGTGAAAAAGGAGAGAACAATACCGAAGATGATAATGGTACCCATTTTTCAATTCAATTATGTGCAGTGTTTTTTGAATTTTGAAAAGTAGTTACAGATAAGTTCAGATAAGTACCTATGAGTGAAAGCACTGCATCAGTGGCTGTTTCCAGGTTGTCATTCAACACAATATGGTCAAAATGAATTTGTTGGCTGATTTCTTCAGCTGCTTTGTTCAGCCTTTTGTTGATGGTATCGGTTGTGTCTGTACCTCTGTTTGTCAACCGCTCTTTTAAAACTTCTATGGAAGGAGGTGCAATAAATATTGACAGGGCGTTATCTCCAAAAAGATTTTTGACTTTAATGGCACCATAAACATCAATATCCAGCAAAGGTGTTTTCTTCATTTCCCAAATGCGCTCCATTTCTGCACGGGTAGTTCCATAATACATGTTTTCATAAACCATTTCCCACTCAACAAATCCATCTGTATCTATAATATGTTTAAAATCATTTGTACTGATGAAAAAGTAGTCCACGCCATCCTCTTCCCCAGAACGTTTGGTGCGGGTGGTGGCAGAAATGCTGAAGGCCAGGTGGTTCTGCAGCACCTGCATGATCCGGCTTTTTATTGTTGTTTTCCCTGCACCGGATGGTGCTGCCAGAATAATGATTTTGTGTTGATGGCTATTCTCCATGGTTAGTTGTCTATTCGCCTGATTTCAGCCCCCAGCGCAAGGAGTCTTTTATCGATGTACTGATAACCTCTGTCAATCTGTTCGATATTTTGAATGATGCTTTTGCCCTCAGCACTCAAGGCGGCAATGAGCAGGGCTACACCAGCGCGTATATCCGGACTACTCATGGTTATGCCGCGGAGTGACTGTTCCCTTTCTAATCCAATTACAGCAGCTCTGTGCGGATCGCACAAGATTATTCTGGCACCCATATCGATTAGCTTGTCTACAAAAAACAACCTGCTTTCAAACATCTTCTGGTGTATCAGCACACTTCCTTTGGCTTGTGTAGCCACAACAAGAATTATACTGAGCAGATCAGGGGTAAGACCAGGCCACGGGTGATCATATATGGTTAGTACTGATCCATCAATGTAACTTTGTATGGTGTAGGACTCCTGTTCAGGGATGATGATATCATCCCCCTTGATATCCATTTGAATACCCAACTGTCTGAACTTGTCTGGGATTATTCCCAGGTGTTCCACGCCTGCATTTTTGATTGTGATAGCGCTTTGCGTCATTGCGGCTAGTCCGATAAACGAACCTACCTCAATCATATCCGGCAACATGGTATGGGAAGTTCCTCCAAGATAATCTACTCCTTCAATGTGCAGGAGGTTGGAGCCGAGTCCGCTTATCTTTGCTCCCATCCTGTTCAGCATGCGACACAGTTGCTGGATATAGGGTTCACAGGCTGCATTGTAGATGGAGGTTTTGCCTTTTGCCATCACTGCAGCGAAAATAACATTGGCGGTACCTGTAACAGATGGCTCATCCAACAATAAATCCGTTCCTCTCAATTCACGGGCAGTAAGTCTGAAAAATCCTTCGCCCTGCACATAGTCGAACTTTACGCCCAGTTTCTCAAAACCTATGATGTGGGTATCCAGTCTTCTCCTTCCTATTTTATCTCCACCAGGTTTTGGGATAAATGCTTTGTTAAACCGTGCCAGCAGTGGACCAGCTATCATAACTGAACCACGAAGCCTGCTGCTGTTCTGCCTGAATA
>JBDLUZ010000306.1:0-2725 GCA_039805045.1 Bacteroidota bacterium
TTTTTTCACTCATTGAAATCTTCCAAAGCACCAATGCCCTTGAGGTATTGCTGAGTGAAGTGGAAGATCTCGGGAGAACTGATTAAATCCACCACCCCGTCCTGCCTGCCGGCAGGTAAACTCTTTCCTTGTCACTCGTCCCTTGTCACTCTTCCCTTGTCACTCGTCCCTTGTCACTCTTCCCTTGTCACTCTTCCCTCTTCCCTTGTCATTAACCTACTTCCTCTCCCCAATCTGCTGCCTCCACATGGCATAATACAAACCTTTCTCATCCAGGAGCTCTTGATGTGTGCCGGTTTCAACGATTTCACCTTTTTCTAGCACATAAATCCTGTCTGCATGCATGATGGTGCTGAGCCTGTGTGCAATGAGCAGGGTAATCTGTTCTTTGCGTGATGAGATGGCTCGGATGGTTTCCGTAATCTCTTCTTCAGTGATGGAGTCAAGTGCAGAGGTAGCTTCGTCGAACAAAAGCACTTTAGGGTGACGGAGTAAGGCTCTGGCGATAGATATCCTTTGTTTCTCTCCACCAGATAATTTCAGTCCACCTTCACCAATCACACTGTTTACGCCATTTTCAGCCCTTTGCAAAAGAGACTGACAAGAGGCTTTATCGAGTGCGGACTGAACTTCTTCATCCGTTGCCTGTGGGTTCACAAAAAGGAGGTTGTCTTTGATGGTGCCGGAGAAAAGTTGGGTATCCTGTGTAACAAAGCCAATTTGTTTTCTCAGGTCTTCGAAGTTGATTTCGTTTTCATCCAACCCATTGTACAGAATTTTTCCTTCCTGTGGTCTGTACAATCCAACTAATAATTTCATCAATGTGGTTTTACCAGAACCGGAAGGGCCAACAAAAGCAACTGTTTCGCCTCGGTTTACATTGAAGCTTATGTTCTCAATGGCTTTTTGTTTTGCAGTGAGGTGCTGGAAACTGATTTGCTGGAACTGCAGGGTTTCTATATCTCCGAGGTGAACAGGGTCACTTGGTATTTTTTCAGGCTCTTTTTGCATCAGGTTGTGGTAATTCGCAATGGATGCTTCGGCTTCGCGGTAGGAGAGGATGATGTTGCCGATTTCCTGAAGCGGACCAAAGATGAAGAAGGAGAAGAACTGCATGGTCACCATTTCATGGGGTTGCATGGAGTCTTTGAAAACAAGCCACATGAGCAGGAACAGAATCACCTGACGCAAGGTATTGACCAGTGTTCCCTGCAGGAAGCTGATGCTGCGGATCCTTTTCACTTTAGTCAGTTCGAGTCCAAGTATTTTGTAGGTATCTGCATTCAGCCTTTTCACTTCCTGCTGAGTTAGTCCGAGGCTCTTAACCAGTTCAATGTTTCTCAGGCTTTCTGTTGTTGTGCCCGCGAGTGAAGTGGTGCTGCTGACAATTTTTTTCTGGATGATTTTCACTTTCTTACTCAGTGCGTTGGTTCCCCAGGAAAGCAGGGAGATGCCCAGCACGTAGGCAACAGGAACTGACCAGTGGATGTATACAGACGCATAGACAAAAACAAAAACAACGCCTACCACAATTGCAAAAAGGGCATTGACGAAGTAATTGATGAACTTCTCCGTGTCTGTTCTTACTTTGGTAAGAATGCTCAGTGTTTCGCCACTGCGCTGGTCTTCAAACTCCTGGTAAGGAAGTTTCATGGCGTGTTGAAGTCCGTCTGTAAAGATTTTCGCCCCGAATTTCTGTATGACTACATTGGCGAAATAGTCTTGCATATTTTTTGCAATACGGCTTACCATGGCGGTACCCATCGACATCAGCAGCAGTACAACCGTAGCAGCAAAGAACTCATCCCAGCCAAAAGGTGAACCGTTTTCCTGCCTGGTGTTGATATCCTGAGACAGTTTGATGATTTTACCGAAGATGATGGGGTCGATCAGAGAGAATACCGTGTTGGTAGTTGCCAGCAACATGGTAAGTGCTATAAGTCCCTTATAGGGCTTCAGGTAACCGTAAAGTAGTTTCATATGGCAAGATTACGCCAAAAACCATGCCAATGTTTAAACTTTGATGAACTTTATCAGCTTTTTTTAACAACCCAGCGGATCATTTCTTTCCAGGTGGTTTTTTTGCCGTACATCAGGATTCCCGTGCGGTATATTTTACCAGCCAGCCAGGTTGTTAAAATGAAACCACCAATGAGGGTTAGCATGGATAAGCCAAGCTGCCAGTAGGGCACTGTTGTAGGCACACCAAATGGGATTCTGCCCATCATGATGATGGGTGAAGTAAATGGAATGATGCTCGTCCAAACAGCAAGCGGACTGCCAGGATTGGCCAACACAGATTGCAGAATGACGAACGAAAAGATGATGGGCATGGAAATGGGCAGCATGAGCTGTTGTGCTTCCTGTGGGTCTTCATTGATGACACTGCCAACAGCGGCAAAGAGTGAAGCGTAGAACAGGTATCCGCCGAGGAAATAGAATAGGAAACAGCCTATGATCAATATCCAGTTGACACCTTCAACAAGGGTTGCTTGGGCTTCAAGAATTTTCATGGCAGCCGGGTTGCTGACACCTGCGGCTCCCATTGCAGTACCTGACTGTTGCATTTGCTGGAATTCCTGGTAGGATTCAGCGGGTATGAAGGCAGATAAAGAGCTGGATATCACCAGCATCAATCCGATCCAAAGCAACAACTGTGTGAGTCCCACTCCGGCTATGCCAATTATTTTACCCAACATCAGCTCAAATGGCTTGCAGGACGAAA
>JBDLUZ010000307.1:0-2706 GCA_039805045.1 Bacteroidota bacterium
ACATATTTGGCAGGAACAGTCATCAGGAGTTCCTGTGTGGTCTTTTGTTGTGTTTGGTCTATCGTAGGAAACCATACAGATCCAGATTCAGTTTCACCCTGTGTCCAGATTTGTGTCGGTTTGTTTTTTTCTGTTCCTTTAGGGTTGATGAAGAAAAGCCCTTTTACGCCTAGCATAGGGTCTCCTCCAATTTCTTTTTCATACTCATCAGGCATGGCAGTATATCGGAAGTGAACCGTATAAAGTTCCCCCTTTTTGTAGGTTTTGGGTAGTTTGATATGAACCTGTTTTCTGTCGTATTCATACTTGAGTGCCTGAGGTGATTTGCCAGGAATGATAATTTCAATTGCAGAGAATGCCATTCCTTTGGCATCAAGCGTAAGTGAATCAGTTGGATAAAAATGAGGTGTCAGGGTAATCCAAGCTTTGCCTTTAAGGTGTGACTTTTCAAAGTCAAAACTTACGTCTAATTTGGTATGAACCAGGTTATTGATTCGTTTTGGCGTAAGCCTAGGTTGTTTAAGCCAGCTGCTATCAGCCTTTGGCTGTGCATAGGATGTTACAGTCAGGCAGATTAACAATGCTGTAATCAGTGCATTTGATCGCTTTTTCATGACATTTATACTTTATCGCAAAGATACCGGGCATAATGTTCTGTTATTGTCAAAAATGACAGGCGGTAAAACCTTACGCTTTGTATGAATCTTTTGTAGTTTTGTTTTATGCCTATAAAACCAATTTCCACCATCATTGCAATTTGCATTTGCACGCTTTCTTTTTTTAGCGCTAGTGCACAGTATTATACCTATATAGAGGCCGAAGGACAGCAGCCATTTTATCTCAAAATCGGATCTAAATTATATTCATCCAATTCATCAGGTTTTTTGATTTTGCCCAAACTTGATGGAACTGAGTTGCCACTTAAAATAGGGTTTCCCGAGAATCTATATCCTGAAGTTGGTTTCACCATGACTGCGGCAGCCAAAGACAGGGGGTTTTTATTGAAGCTTGTTGATGGTGCTGGGTGGACATTAATCGAAAAGGGCAATACAAAGCAAATCAGTGGCAAGGTACTCGGCTTATCCAATGATGTTGCTGATTCAAAAGGAATGAAACCTGAAATTGAACAAGCAGTTTCATTACCCCTACCTGTAAAGACCAGCATAGACAATAAGCTCCTCGGAGAAAAAAATGGTCAACTTGAAATGATTTACCTCGAAAAGCAGGCAGGAGGTAAGGTTGATACGGTTTATGTTCAAATTGAAAAAGGACTTGTTGCAGAAAAAGCAATTACAGCAACTCTGCCAATCATTACTACTGCTAAAAATTGTACAGGCTCTCCTGCGGATGTGAGGGATGTGCGCAATCTTCAAAAAAAACTGCTCGGAATAACTGATGAGGAAAATCAACTGGCTTTAGTTGTCAGAACCTTTATGGATAAGTGTTTTACCTGTAAGCAGACACTGGAAGTTGCCTGGTTTTTTGTTACTGAACAGGCCCGGTTAAAACTCTTTCGCCAGATAATGCCATTGGTTTCCGACACCAATCGGTTTCCTGAGCTGGAAGAAGCATTTTTAAGTGACGAAGGAATTGAGGCATTTAGACAAATGCTTGGCTTGAAATACTGAGAGATGGTGATGCAGACTTATTTTATGGCTGTAAAGTACAAAGGAACAGCCTATGCAGGGTTTCAGGTTCAGCAGAATGCACAGACCATTCAGGGAGAAGTGGAGTCTGCGATGGCCATGTTCTTGCGTTTAAAGGTTACATTAACCGGTTCCTCAAGAACAGATGCAGGCGTTCATGCCAACAGAAACTTCTTTCATTTTACCATTGACAGACAGTTAAGTAGTGATTTCATTTATCATGTCAATGCTATTTTGCCTCGGGATATAGTTGTGACTGGATTATACCCGATGAAGGAAGGCAGTCATAGTCGTTTTGATGCAACAGGCAGGCTATACCGATATCATATCTCAGACAGAAAAGATCCGTTTTTAAATGACAGATCCTGGTACCTCCCATTCCCTATGGAAAAGGATAAGTTGATCAATGCGGCAGCCACACTCATAGGGACGCACGATTATACAAGTTTTGCCAAAAGAAATGCGCAGGTATTCACCCATGATTGTACCATCGCAAAGGCTGAATGGGGGAGAACATCTTCAGGATGGGTTTTTACGGTACAAGGAAACAGGTTTCTGCGCGGTATGGTGAGGGCTATGGTAGGGACAATGGTTAAAGTGGGCAGGGGGCGTATTACGCAGCATGAATTTGAACAGATACTGCTCGCGAAGGATTGCTCAATGGCTGATTTTTCTGCACCGGCACATGGCTTATTTTTAGAAGATGTTTTATATAAGAATTTGCCTGATTCAATTTAGTTATCAGAATTTATTTTTTAAGCTGAAACCCTTTATGGCAAAGGGTTTCAGGAAAGTGTAGCAAAACAGTTTGAATTTAATTTGGAGTGAATGGAGAATAGGTCCTATATTTGCATCCCGCTTCACAAAAAGCGCAGTTCTTTTAAAAGCAAATCAAACAATTTTTTTTAAGGTTTTAAAAAGAAAAATTTGGTTGAAAAAATAAAAGCAGCTACCTTCGCAGCCCGTTTAAAACGCGGGCAGTTGAAAAGCTGAAAGATCTTTGAAAGTTTGGAAAGCAGTAACACTCAAAATGTTGTCGTAAGATAACATGAGGTAAGAT
>JBDLUZ010000308.1:0-2703 GCA_039805045.1 Bacteroidota bacterium
GTTTTTTCACCCTCATCATGTCTGAACGCCACAAACATGAAATCATTTTCAACGACAGCAAGATTTTGTCTACGGCTTACCTGTTTGGCCAGACCTGCCGTATTCTCCTGTTTCAATGGCCTGACTGTCCAACCGCTCAGGGCTTTTGCAACAGCCTGCACATCTTGCTGCGTATAGCCAGCATCAACGCCCAACGTATGCAATTCCAGGAGTTCACGGGCATAGTTTTCATTCAGTCCGTTTTGTCTTCTTTTGCTGTTTTGCTTTGTCATGCGGGCTCTGGCTCTTTCCTGTAGTGGATTGTTATCGCTGCCACTAAGGGCGTTATCAAGGTATAACAACATGGCAGGATGTTGCGCTGTGGCTTTGAGCAAAGTTTCAAAATTGGCCAGAACGTTTGGCCTGATGGCGTCACGTTCATAGGTCAACACGTAGGGCTGTGCCAAGTTTTTAGTGATAGAGACATTGAAATGATTGAACCAGAAGTCTGTCAAAATTTCACTCAGTTGATTATCAGCTGCTATTGCTCGGATCATTTTCTGTGCAAACAGTTGTCTGTTCAGTTCCCTGGGTGGTTTGAGTCCGGATGACTCCATCAATGCCTGTATTTTTTTCCTGTAGGCGCTATCTTCCGTATTTGGTATCGAGTCTTTTGACAGTTTACCTGATTGCTGCAGTTGCCGGATTACCTGCACTGCATTCAGGTAGGTGCCAGCAATCTGTTCATTGCTGAGCTGCAATGCATCAAGCCTTTTCAGTTTTTCTTTCAGTTCATTTTCAACGGCCGACTGATTCAGTTGAGACATGACCCATTGGTCCAAACCCATAGACACAACTTGCTCTACCTGTCCGGGTGCTGGTCCGAATGCCAGCCTGTTCAACAGGTGCAGTGCCGCTTCTTTCTCTGTTATGCCTGCTTTTTTATAGGGCATCCGAAGTGGCTTCGGAGTTATTTTCTCTGCTGTTGCGAAAGCAAATGAAATAAAAGCAGTCAAAAGTATTAAGTAGCGCATGGTAACTGAGTTTAAAGAAAGACAGGAAGTCAATTGATTGGTTTAAATGCTCTTTGTTAAATTTAGACCTATTTTGTAGTTATACATTTAAGCTAAGAATTATGAAATATAAATCGGTTGCTGTCCTTTTTTTACTTGTCTATATTCGCCTCCTTTTCAAAGTGCTGGTATTCAAGGATGTTCCGCTTATCAGGCTAGGCGGATTGATGTTCGATTTTGGTGGTACGCAAGCGGGTGAACCTAATTTGGTTCCATTCAAAACCATATGGCCTTATCTTACCGGAGAATTTGGATTGTTGATTGGGGGATTGAATATTGTGGGTAATATCATTTTTCTCATTCCGCTGGGATTATTGCTGCCAAAGCTTTTAAGCCGCATCAACCAGTTGAGGGTCCTCCTCATTGCAGTGTTATTTTGTTTGGCTATTGAACTTACGCAGGTGTATTTCAAAATCGGAATTTTTGATATTGATGATGTGTTGTTGAATGTGTTGGGAGTGATGGTAGGGTACTGGATGGTTGTATACCTTCCAGTTGTCTGGGGGAAAATGAAGGCAGATAGAAGATGGATGACAGGAGTGATCATACTGAGTAGCTTGGTGACTCTTTTATCTGTTTATAGCATTGTAGAAAGTTTAAAACCCCCTGCGATGGGTATGGGTGGAGCTATAAACAAACCACAACAATTAGATTCTGCAGGTGCTTCACAAACAGGGGACAAGGATTTGTGTGGCGGATCTGGCGGAACAGGGGTGCTTCTGACAGTAGACAGCAGTGTCATTACCATCCGGAGAAAAGATGATGTAGTGCAGGAAATCAAGCTGAATCCAAAGACGGTCATCAAAGCTTCATCAGGAGAGATTCGGGTGGGGAATTTAAAACCGGGCAACCGTGTTACGCTTGTGATCGATGAAAGTGAAACCGCCGCCCTGGTATTGGTTTGTGGGGGATAGCTGGACTTTACTGTTAATAGTTATTGTTATTGACACTCTTGAAAAATTTGATTCAAAGAAAAAAATCCTTTACAGCTGATGGAACAGATAAGCGTAAGTCTTATAGGAATTGAAGATGTTGCTGCATTACAAAAAATTGCCTTGGAAATTTTTACTGAAACATTCAAGGATTACAATTCGCCAGAAAATTTACAAAAATACCTGGATGAAAAGTTTTCTATTGACAAGCTGACTGAAGAATTGAATAATCCTTATTCTTCATTTTATTTTGCTCAATATGGGGAAGAGGTAGTCGGGTTTTTAAAAACCAATATTGGTAATGCGCAGACTGAGTTAAAGGATTTGAATGCTTTTGAGGTTGAGCGCATTTACGTTTTGCCGGCATTTCATGGCAAGAAAGTGGGACAATTGTTAATGGATAAAGCCATTGAAATTGCCCGAAGTAAAAAAGTGAAATTTATCTGGCTTGGGGTATGGGAGCAGAACCACAGAGCCTTAGCCTTCTATAAAAAGAATGGTTTTGAAATTTATAGTCAGCATATCTTTCAGTTTGGCAGCGATCCCCAGACGGATGTGTTAATGAGATTATTTCTTTAATATAATTTTTCTCACAGCTTTCTCTGTAGGAGTTTCTAAGCTTACAAAATAGATAGAACCTGCTATATTAGAACTTATCTGACTGGTGAAAATATTTTCCCCTAAAGTGGCTTCATGTAATGTAGATTTTTCTATCAGTT
>JBDLUZ010000309.1:0-2676 GCA_039805045.1 Bacteroidota bacterium
TTTTTCTTCCAGCCAAGCAGGAGACCGGTTACAGAAACAACAAAAAAGAAAATAAAAAGGAATGCCCCGGTTAGCCTATGCACTTTACGGAATATCCTCAAAATTTTGGCCTGTCCCTGCCTGCCTTTTTGTTCAGTCATGCGTAAAATTAAGCAGTTTTAGAGCAACATAAAAAGACTATCGCACAGTTCGTGCTGAACAACCCCTATCAAAGGATACTATTCCACCGCAGCAGGTTGGCAAACTTGCCCCAGTCGTTAACCCCTTTATCAATATCTGCCTGAACTTTTTTACGTGTAACAAATTTAGGTTTGTTCTCTAGTGGGAAATTAACTGTTGGCATCTTATTCGCTGACTCCAGCTTTGTAGCAAAGATGGTCATATGCAAACGTGGAACAGCAATACCAAGGATCATTCCAGGCAGGCCATTGAAATTAAAGGGTCCACCCTTTACCAGCACTTCATCCGTATAAAATGCCACCACTACAACTGAATCCCCAATTTTAGTTATTGCTTTCCGGCAAATGAATCCTGCAATCTCACGCACTTCACCGGTTATTTTCCAATCGTAGCGTTGCAGACTGTCTTTGACCAAGTAATTGTTTTCGAAAACACCCAAACGCATGGTTGTTGTACTGTCATCAAAATGTTGTGAAGTATAATTTTTCAGGTTAGGCTCTGTGCCCATGAGCATGTATTTATTTTCAGGAACCTCCTTCTCGAGTCGGAACAATGAACCGCTTGTATTGAAGTCCATTGTGTAATAATCCGTTACAATCTTCGGATGGCTCTTCTTGAGCTCATCGATGAAAATATTATCACCTTCATCAACAATGGATTCGAAGAGCGTTAATTGTGCGGTCTTTTTCTCAAATGTCAATCTGCCTGAACTGATGAACATTTGCTGTGCCTGACTGGCTTGCGTCAGGAGCAGCAAAAAAACAAGGTATCCGGAAAGTATATTGAATTGGCTGCGTTTCATTTGCTTGAGGTTGATGCAGATTTGTTTTTGAAATTGTAAACCATTCCAAACAGCACATATCTTCTGATGGTGTTGTTGATGCTTTCTGAAATGAAATTGCTGCTGATGTTGCGATTGATATCTGCATTTTGGTTGAAAAGGTCGAATACAGAAATCTTTACTTCCAATGCATCATTTTTGGTGACAACTTTCTTGAGGGTTGGACTGAACAGGTAAACATTTTGACTCTGTGCAAATGCAGCAGACTTGCCAAAAACCCTGGCTTCTGTGTTGAGGTCCAAATAAGTTTTGATTTTTTTGAACTTTAAGGATACGCTTCCATAACCATTCAAACTGAAGTACTTTGTTGGGTTGGATGACTGTATGCTGGAAATAGATCTATTCTGACTGGCATTGATATTGGCATAAAAACTGTACCACCTATCTCCCCAGTAATTGAGGTTGATCGAAAAATTATTGGAGCGGTTGTCATTGGTATTTTTCAATCCGTTCACGAAGTTGATGTAGCGGTTGAAATTATGGCTGATCGAAAAGCCGGCATGGATTCCCTTATACACTTCCATGTCATATGTAAAATCAGCATTGTAGTCATACAGGCCATCGGCATTGACAAACTTCGAAACTGTCTTGCCATCAGCACTGACTTCATTGCTTCCGGTTATTGCGCCTGCAGTATTGGAAATGGCACCACTGAAAGCGATATACCTGCTTTTCAACACTTTGAAATCACTGAACCGGAAATTGATTCTGTTATTGAATCCCTGCACCAACTCACTGTTGCCAATATTAAGACGCAATGGGTCGGTATTGTCTATTAGTGGTTGAATTTGCTGCAAGGTTGGATTGACTGGAGATCCATTGTATGTGACGTTAAAATTTCGTTGCTGTTTGGGTTTATATGTGAAAGCAAATGTTGGTAAGAAATTAGTAAACGCAACGGCGCTAGATTTGTATGTCTCAACATCTTTTGTGCGGTAATTAACCTTACCAAGTCCTGCTCCTATTACAAAATTGATTTTCTTCTCCACATAGCGGTAGCTGAGTGAACCATTGTTGTTGAGGGTATTGAAAATAAAGTGGTTGCTTAAAGAATCTACTACGTTCTTGTAAGAACCAGATCCATCTTTGGCGAACGTATTGCGCACAGCATCATTGCCTCCTGTTAGTAATCCATAGCGGAAAATTAAAAATGATTTTTTTGACAAAGGTTCTGTAAATACAGCTGCCGTGTTTACAACAGATTTAACTTGATTTGCATCTTTTTGCTGGTCAACTAGTTCAATCCGAACAGGCTGACCATTGTCGAAGAAAGTATTTTCAGCCTTGAGTAAACCATCCTGAGTAGTGTTGTTGAAATCAAAATCAGCAGTGAGGCTGAAGCTTCTGCCATTTTTAGCAAGTTTCTTTCTGAAAGAAAGATTTGCGATAGCAGACTTTTCATCTTCCTGGTTGGAAATACTTCTCTTTGAAGCATTCACCAAAGTTGATGCATTCAACAAAGATTGCCCGTCATAATCTGCACTGGATGATTTCAATACCTGACGTCCTTTTAAAATGACTTTAAAAAGTCCCGTACTGTCTGTACCCCACTCATTGGTTGTACTAAACTTATATCTTTTCTTATCCATTTGTTGGGTACTCGTGGTGGTATTATCGAAGGAGAATCCATCAAGCAGACTTCTTGTAAAATTACT
>JBDLUZ010000310.1:0-3814 GCA_039805045.1 Bacteroidota bacterium
GTGCACCAGTGAATTTGAAGTAGAGTGTTTGCAACAAGATGACAGCTGCAGCAACTCTAAACAGAAGAGAAAATACTTTTTTCATGTATGGTTGTTTTGCCTATTTGAAAATGGTACTCCAGCTTTTATCAGCCTTGGCCTTCAGGCCTGCTTCTTCCGCGTTCCATTTTGGTAGGGTATTGTTGGTTAGGGTGTGATAGAAAAGATAAAGCTTGCCGTCTTTTATTTTGAAGGTTTCTGGATCTACTTCAACTTTTTCACCTGTTTTGCCCATGGCATAAGCACACCATCCACCATATTGCGGCTCATATTTCTGGTAGTCTTTCATAAATGTCTTCCTATTGGCATCGGAAGCAAACCAGTAGTAAGCCTTTTTGGAGGTTGAAGTTTTTCTGACGTGCACCTATTTGGGCCTGAGAAGTAGAAAAGGTGAAAAACAAAACAGCAGAGAGCGTTAACAGATATTTCATAGCCGGTAATTTATTTTGCAAAATTACTTAAAGTCAATTAAATACTATTTCGGGGTCAGTGATTCTGCTCCGGATTTTCAATTTCAGTACTCCAGGAGTCGTTTTTGCCGGATTTTGGAGCGCTGATGCCATCAGGATCCATCCTTTTGGCCTAGCGTATCTCGTATCGATTCAGCTCAATGTATAGATATTTCCGTATTTTACTTTTTTAACTTCACATGCATCGCTTAACCGAAATTGCTTATGCGGGTATTTAAGCTTAGCTGGTTTTCAATGTCCGCTCATAATTTCCTGTTGGTAATATTGCTATTGATTCATCATCAAGTCCTTGCTCAGAAAATTGACAATTCATTGCGTCACACGCAAAAAAAAGCTGAATGGTATGTTACATCATCCAATCAACAAAGGCTGCTTTTCAAAGAGGTTTTGATTGATTCAGGAAAACAGCTAAATGATGGCGTGCCGGTTATTGAAATTGATGGCAGCAAAACATTTCAATCCATTGATGGATTCGGTTATACACTAACTGAAGCCAGTGCTGTATTGATTAACCGACTGTCACCACAAACCCAAGAAAAACTGTTGCAGGAGTTATTTGGGAGGGCAAATGAATCAATCGCGATCAGTTACCTGAGGATCGGCATGGGTGCAACAGACCTGAGCACGCGGGTGTATAGCTACAACGATTTGTTGCGGGGAGAAACTGATCCGGAGCTGAAGAGGTTTTCACTGGCACAGGATACAGCAGATTTGATTCCACTGTTGAAAAGAATATTGCAGATTAATCCAGCAATCCGCATCATGGCCACACCCTGGAGCCCGCCGGGCTTCTCACTCAGTATTACCAGGTCTATGCACGCTATTTTGTGGAATACATCCGCAAGATGAAAAGTGAGGGTATAAGGATTGATGCGGTTACCATACAGAATGAACCGCAAAATGCCCACAACAATCCAAGTTTGAAAATGGAAGCAGCCGAACAGGCAGCCTTCATCAGAGACCACCTGGGGCCTGCCTTCCGGCGGAACGGAATCTCAACAAAAATCATCGTCTGGGATCATAACTGCGATATGCCGGAGTTTCCGATTGCGGTGCTTTCAGACAAGCAGGCCAACGCATTCATAGACGGATCGGCCTTTCATTTGTATGGCGGACAGGTCAATGCTATGTCTGCAGTAAAGGACGCATTCCCAGATAAAAATATCTATTTCACGGAACAATGGACAGGCAGCAAGGGTGATTTTGGAGGTGACCTGATGTGGCATTTTAAAAATGTCCTGATTGGTTCACTCCGCAACTGGAGCAGAACGGTGCTCGAATGGAATCTGGCCAACGATGCCGGATTTGGTCCGCACACCCCTGGAGGCTGCAGTGAATGCAAAGGAGCATTAACCATTGATGGAGCTGCCATCCAAAAAAATGTATCATATTTCATCATCGCACATGCTTCAAAGTTCATTCCTCCCGGATCGGTTCGCATTGCAAGCTCGGAAGTAACGGGTATTCCTTCAGTAGCCTTCAAAACACCTGATGGTAAAATTGTATTATTGCTGATGAATGATTCTGGTAAAACACAAAAAGTGGGCATTGAAGCTGCAGAACAACAAGTACAACTTGAACTCCAGTCGGGTTTGGTTGCAACAGTTCAATTTAATAAGTTATGAAAAAAAATAAATTACTCCCCTCCTGGCCAGGAGGGGTGGCACGATTGAGGCTGCTCAGTATGAGCAGACGAAAAAGTGACGGGGTGGTGGAATCAGGAAATATCATCCACCACCCCGCCCTGCCCAATTCACTTCGTTCATTGGTCACGTCACCCCTCCTGGCCAGGAGGGGATATATGAAACATGAATTTCATGGGTTAATTAAACTGATATTGAATCCATGAAAAAATCAAACTGTTATTTTCTCCGGATATCAATTATTCTTTTGTTTGCGGGCTTTTTATCCTGTAAGAAAAAGAATAATCCTATTGATTCTGTTCAGGTAAACCTGCAACTCACCCGTATGGAAATTGATGGTAACCTGGTTGCGGAATCCATTACCAGAAACGTTAATCGATCACCAGCCATTCAAGTGCGGTTCAATGCGCCATTGAAAAAAACCAGTGTTGAGGGCGCCGTGGTTTTGAATCAGGGTGCTGCCCTGCGTATTCCCATCGCTTTCAGTTGGCTGCAAAATGATTCCATACTGGTTATCAGACCGGAACAGCCCCTGCCAGGATTATCACGCTTTCAACTCAGCATTGGTTCAGCTATCGAAGCCCAAAGCGGTAACAAGTTGAATGAGGTTTACAACCTGGTCTTCCACACCGGCATAGATTCGTCAGACAAGTTCAGCATCCTCTCGGATGAGCTGTTGTTGGACACTATACAACGCAGGACATTTGCCTATTTCTGGGAGTTTGGGCATCCTGTTTCCGGACTCATACGAGAACGAAATACCTCCGGAGATTTAGTAACTTCTGGAGGGAGCGGGTTTGGACTGATGACCATTCCTGTTGCTGTAGAAAGGAAATTCATTACCCGTAACGATGCACTTGAGCGGGTCAAAAAAACGGTTGGATTCCTGAAAAATTCGGCACAGACTTTTCATGGAGCTTTTCCGCACTGGCTCAATGGTAAAACAGGTACTGTCATCCCGTTTAGTGCCAAAGACAATGGTGCTGATCTTGTAGAAACTTCTTATCTCATGGCTGGCTTGCTGACAGTCAGGGCTTATTTTTCGGGTTCAACAGTTGATGAAATTAACCTCCGTAAAGATATAACCACCATCTGGGAAGCCGTTGAATGGTCGTGGTTCAGGAAGTCGGGCGAAAACGTACTCTATTGGCATTGGAGTCCCAATTTCGGTTGGGATATGAACTTGAAAATCCAGGGCTGGAATGAAGGCTTGATCACTTATGTGCTGGCAGCATCTTCACCAACATTTGGTATCCCGAAGACCGTCTATGAGCAAGGTTTTGCCAGGAATGGCGCACAGGTGTCCAATCAGAATCATTATGGGTTTCAGTTGCCGCTTGGACCATCACTGGGCGGACCGCTTTTCTTTTCACATTACTCTTTTTTAGGTATTAACCCTTTTGGTCTTCGTGATGCCTATGCCAATTATGAGCAACAGGTGGTCAGCCACAGTAAAATCAACCATGCCTATTGCGTGGACAACCCCAAAAAGTTTGCCGGTTACAGCAAGGTATGTTGGGGACTGACAGCCAGCGATGTGCCCAACGGTTATGCCGCCAATGCACCCGGCAATGATATTGGTGTAGTCAGTCCCACTGCCGCCATATCTTCCTTACCCTTCACACCTGATGAAAGCATGGCGGCACTTCGTTTTTTCTATTA
>JBDLUZ010000311.1:0-2650 GCA_039805045.1 Bacteroidota bacterium
ATTGCAGGAGTATTGGACTGGCAGATCATCGAAGACGCAAAATCTGCCTTGGAGGAGATGAAAAATGTGGTGATCGAAAGGAATATCAAAAATACTGACCGTACAACCGGTACCATGTTAAGCAATGAAATAACAAAACGCCATGGTGCCAAAGGACTTCCAAAGGGAACTATCCACTTGAAATTCAGGGGCACTGCAGGACAAAGTTTTGGTGCATTCAACACACGGGGTGTTTTGCTTGAATTGGAAGGTGATGCCAATGACTATTTTGGCAAAGGCCTGAGTGGTGCGGAGATGATTGTTTATCCAGACAGAAATTCATCTTATGTACCTGAAGACAACATCTTGATTGGTAATGTAGCTTTTTACGGTGCAACCTCAGGAAAAGCATTTATCAGAGGCAAGGCAGGTGAAAGATTTGCTGTAAGAAATTCAGGTGCCACTGCAGTTGTAGAGGGACTTGGCGATCATGGATGTGAATACATGACTGGAGGTACTGTTGTAGTGCTGGGAAGTACTGGCCGGAATTTTGCAGCGGGTATGAGTGGAGGAATTGCTTATGTGTATGACCTGCATGGCGCGTTTGAGTCAAACTGCAATACTGAAATGGTAGACCTTGATCCATTGGATGATGAGGATATAATAACATTATCGCAATTATTATCTGAGCATCAAGAGACTACCGGCAGCACAGTAGCCCGATTTATCTTGGGCGATTTAGAAAACCAGCGGGCCAATTTCATCAAGGTATATCCCCGTGACTATAAAAAAGTCATGCTGCACCAAAAGTCTGTTACCAACGTGACCATTAAATAATTTGATTATGGGAAAACCAACAGGATTTTTAGAATTCAATAGGGTAAGTCCAACAAAAATTGACGTCAAAGAACGCGTTGCAAACTTTAAGGAATTTGTAAAGCCCTTCGAAGCTCAGGAGCTGAATAAACAAGCCGCAAGGTGTATGAATTGTGGAGTTCCATTTTGTCACCATGGGTGTCCACTTGGGAACATCATTCCTGAATTCAATGATGCAGTTTACAAAGAAAGCTGGGAAGAAGCCTATGAAATTCTTACTTCAACCAACAATTTTCCTGAATTTACTGGCAGGATTTGTCCAGCCCCCTGTGAAAGTTCCTGCGTCCTGGGTATAAACCAGCCTCCTGTAAACATTGAAGAGATTGAAAAACATATCATAGAAATTGCATTTGAAAAAGGGTATGTGAAGCCCCGAGTACCTGTTTTGAGAACCGGTAAACGCATTGCAGTAGTTGGAAGTGGTCCAGCGGGACTGGCTGCTGCAGCCCAGTTAAACCAGGCTGGTCATTCTGTAACTGTTTTTGAGCGCGACGAAAAACCCGGAGGATTACTCCGATATGGTATTCCAGATTTCAAGTTAGAAAAAACAGTTATTGACAGAAGGATAAGTTTGATGGAAGAAGAAGGTATTGTATTCAAATGCAATGCCAATGTAGGGGTAAATGTTAGCATCAATGACCTTTTGAGGGAATACAATGCGTTGGTCTTGGCAGGAGGTTCAACTGTACCCCGGGATTTGACTATACCCGGCAGGGAGCTGAAAGGGGTACATTATGCCATGGAATTTCTAAAACAACAAAATAAGCTGGTTGCTGGGAGTGATCCACTTGCTAACCAAAAGCTTGAAAGCAATGTTGCACCCGAGTTGATCAGCGCAAGGGGTAAACATGTTGTTGTAATTGGAGGAGGTGATACCGGAAGTGATTGTGTAGGCACCTCTAACAGACAGGAAGCGATTCATGTCACCCAGTTTGAGTTGATGCCCAAGCCCCCGGAAAGCAGGAATACACTGATGCCATGGCCAACATACCCAATGATTTTAAAGACCACATCCTCTCATGAAGAAGGATGCGAAAGGCAATGGGCCATTGCTACAAAGGAATTTATAGGCAATGAAAAGGGTGAGTTGACTGCACTGAAGACTGTTGAACTGGAATGGAAATTTGAAGACAACAGACCCGGAAAATTCATAGAAAGAGCCGGTACAGAAAAAATCATTCCCTGTGAACTTGTTTTACTTGCCATGGGATTTGTTTCACCCCAGCAGACCGGCATGGTTGAAGAGTTGGATGTTGAGCTGGATGAAAGAGGTAATGTGAAGGCATCAGAGAAGGAATTCAGGACAAGCATATCCAAAATATTTACTTGCGGAGATATGCGCAGAGGTCAGTCGCTTGTGGTCTGGGCCATCAGTGAAGGACGTGAATGTGCACGCAAGGTAGATGAGTTCCTTATGGGATCGTCTCTTTTAGAAAAGAAAGACAGCAGCTTGCTTGTACATTAATTCATATTTTTTTCTCCCCGTAAAGCCAGACAAAACAAATTGTCTGGCTTTTTTACATATTACATATTATGATTTTTTATATGTGTATAATTTTATTTTCATTTTTAAACGACATAAAACTTCTAAAATAAGTTTTAAATATTGATTTCCAGTGTTTTATAAATTTTTCGAACAACACAACAAACATATTACATTTTTTTATATATGTTTTTTATTTGCTTTTTCAGGTTACTTTTTATTAGTTTTGGAATCAAGAATTGATATTTAACCCAAATTTGATAAAATGAATGCAAAATTTCTAAGAGACAAACTTCCTTTTATTGTTCTTGC
>JBDLUZ010000312.1:0-2643 GCA_039805045.1 Bacteroidota bacterium
TAAAAAGCATTTGTACGGGAATATCCGCATGGGTAAAGTAACTGAAAACAAGAGTGGTGATCAGGGTAAATTGGGTTATGAAGCTACCTGGAATGATCAACAGAATAATATATTGTTGGATGAAAAAACATCGTTTGTTTTCAGTGAAATCAATGGTGTATGGGTTATTGATCGCACCACCACGTTAACTGCAAAAAGGCGCGTAGACTTTAAAGACAACAAGGAAGGGATGTTGGGATTGCGGATGGCACATGAACTGCAGATTCCTACAGTAGAAACAAAAAAGTTTACAGATGCGAATGGTATCGAAACTGTGATCAAAGCCGTAACCGATACCATTGCTAATGGCAATTACATCAACAGCAATGGTCTGAAGGGTGATGATGTGTGGGGTAAGAAGGCTACCTGGTGTATGCTGCATGCCAAAATGAAATCTGATACCATCAGTGTACTGATACTTGATCACCCGAAAAACGAAGGATATCCTACATTCTGGCATGCAAGGGGATACGGCTTATTTGCAGCTAATCCAATGGGCTCAAATGTATTTGCCAAACAAAATCCTGTATACCTGAGAACACTCCAGCAAGGAGAGTCAGTTACCTTCAGATTCAGGGTTGCAATAGCTGCAGGAAAAACCAGGCTTTCAACACCGGCTATTCAATCAATTGAAAAAGGATTTGCTTCCAGACAATAAAATTCTTTTAGCTTTTGATAGGTTCAAAAAGATGAAACCCATAAGGTTCGATGATGAGGAATTCATTGTCGTGACCTACAGTATAAACCTGCTCAGTCCAATGATCAAATAGGGCTAACGCAAAGTCCCCATGTTCCTTGAAGGCATACCAGGTGAGGTATGCAGGCTTGTTGCTGAAATTGAATATGCAGTAAAGCTTATGGTCTTCGTAGGATCTCAGGTATCCGGCAACATGAATATTGTGTGGGGTAAGCCAGGTCAGGTTTTTATGATCTGAAACTACTTTAAGTTTTTTTCGGAGCGATATGAGTTTACGTGTGGACTGAAAAACCTTGTACTCAATGGTACCTTGTTCATGAATGCGTTTGTTTTTTTCCCAGTTGATGACAGGTCTGTGCATCCAGCGGTTATCATAACTTTTTCCCGGATCTTCCTGGTAGCTGTAGTCGTTGGTATACCCGAGTTCATCGCCGTAAAAGATGATGGGTACTCCTCCTAAAAAGAATGAATGGGCCTGCATGAGCAGGATTTTTTGAATGGATTGATTGATGTCAACCGCACTTTCTTCCCAAACTGCTTTTTCCAGTCCGCACAAAGAGGCCAACGAACCACTGATCCTGGCATCACCTGTTTTGGGATTGGATGAAAAGAGTGCGCCTCTAGCCGGACTGTCCCATTGGCTACCCGTATACGAGAAATATTCCTTCAGAAATTTCCGGTGTTCATAAGGGTTTTTGCCTGTGTGTTCAATCATATAGTCGTCATACCCCAATCCGATATCATCATGGCAACGTGTGTAATTGATCCAGGTTGTACCATAAGGTTTCTGCAGGATCTCATGTTGTGCAGCGAGCATGACGCGTGTATCACCAGAAGCAAGCATGTCCCATTGCAGGGCCATGTGGGTAGCATTGTAGGCAAAGTCGCACTCTTTGGCCGTAAAGGAGCCGGTACCGAAATATTTCATAATCTCCTTGGGTGCAACGATCGCTTCTCCAAGCAGGGCCATTCCCGGTGCTGAAACAGCAACACAGCGTTTGATCAGCCTCAGCAGGGTATGTGCCTGTGGCAGATTCTGGCATGTTGTTCCCAGCTGTTTCCAGATAAAGGCTGGCGCATCAATACGCAACACATCAACACCCAGGTTGGCATAAAACAGGATATTGTCGAGCATTTCACGGAAAACCACCGGATTGGTATAGTTCAGATCCCACTGGTAGTGGTGGAATACTGTCATGACCCATTTGTTGCATTCAGGAATCCATGTAAAATTCCCTGGAGAACTTTCAGGGAAAATATCCGGCATCTTTTCATCAAACTGATTGGGTAACCAGCGGTCGTCATACATGTAAAAGTATTCCTGATATTCCTTATCACCTGACTTGGCTTTTTCAGCCCATTGATGTCTGTGGGAGGTATGGTTTAAAACGATGTCGAGCATAAGGTACATGCCCTTTTCCTGCATCTGTTTTCCGAGGTAAATCAATTCTTCCAGTGAACCAAAACGCGATTCCACCTTGCGAAAATCTGAAACTGCGTAGCCTCCGTCGCTTTCTCCAGCTGGACTTTCAAAAATTGGCATGAGGTGTAGGAAGTTGACACCCAGTTCCTCGAAGTAAGGCAGTTTGCCGGGCATGCTTTTGAGGTCTCCTGCAAACCTGTCTACATAAAGGCTCATGCCCATCAGTTCATTGCTTAAAAACCAAGTGCCCTGATCAGATTTTTCTTCATCCCGATTGATTAGTGCCGATTCCCTGGATTTATAGCCACTGATCAGAGTGCTGATGATAGATTCAAAAAGGGAGTCTGCATGCTGATGTTGTCCGTATATCTCCCTATACAGGTGAGAAATGGAGTCTATATCAGACATGAGGCGCACATAAAAGGGATTGTCTTTCCCCGTTGTATCAATTTTTTCTTCCAGTGCTATCCTGGTCACATTTTCA
>JBDLUZ010000313.1:0-3223 GCA_039805045.1 Bacteroidota bacterium
TTTTTGAATTCAGGAAGATATTTGGATACAGGTTCATCGAGTAGAAATTTTCCTTCTTCGAACAAGATCATTACAGCGGTACTGGTGATAGCCTTTGTTTGTGAGGCAATGCGGAAAATATGATCAGTCCGCATAGGTGTTTTCTTTTCTATATCGTCGTAACCAAATGCTTTGAAGTATTCTATTTTTCCGTTTCTCATGATCAATCCTACTCCACCATTAATCCAGTTATTGTCGACCCAACTTTGAATATTTTTATCAGCCGTAATTAGACGTGTTGGATTTAAAGATGGTTTAGTAACTACATCTTTTATTTTTTGTTCAATGCCTTTGATGGTGGCGGATGCTGAACTTGATTTGCTGTTATTGTTTTGTGCTATAGTTGCAGGTGCTACACTCAGTAGCAGAAGTGAGAAAAGAAAATTTTTCATATTGAATGAGGTGTGGATTGAAGTTAATTAAAAACTTCTTTCCTCTATGCGTGCTTTCGGCAGGATACCCGATTTAAAATAGCGGGAAGCATCTAATATGTATTGGTAAAACTGGTATTCTTCGCTAAAGGCAACTAGTTCGTATGAAGGTCGCCATAGCTTCATGAATCTTTCTAGGTCACGGTCATTGAATCGAGTGATTTGGCGGACCAGTGATTTTGTGAACCTGCTATCTACAAATTTCTCCTGTTCTTCTGTGATGAGTCGGTTTTGGAAGCTCCGCATCACTTTATTTTTTCTGAATTTAAAGGATGCAATCAAGCTGTTAGGATCAAGATTACCTGATGAGGTAATTTGTAAGCCACTGGGACTAAGCTCAAAAATCTTGCGATAACGTTCGCGGTTTTCGAGTGAATCTTGTCGGTATGATTTTCCCACCACCACCACTTCTTTCAGGGTTTGGTACCTGTCTTGCACCACAATTTGCAAGGCTACATCAAATCCAGCAGGGTAGTTGATCTGTTTTACAGGAAAGAAGTTGGTCGATTTCCCCCGGTAGGTAAAAGAAACAGAATCATCCTTGGCCACTGTAATGCCATATCGACCGATAGAGTCGGTGTACGTCATTTCCCCTTTTTTGGTCATCACTTTTACTGCAGGGATGGTGACCATTCTGGTGGAGTCATATACTTTACCAGTAAGCCAAATCTGGGATTTGGCCGCGAGTGAAGTATTGATAATCAATATGATAAATAAAATTCTCAAGATGTACGGAGCACCCATTTTTCAATCACTGCTGGATAGTGTTTGTGTTCTAAGTGGTGAATTTTTTCAGCTAAAGATGATGGTGTATCATTTGGATCAACTGCAACCTTCGCTTGAAAAAGTGTTTTACCATGGTCATATTCCTCGTCCACCAGATGGATGGTGATACCACTTTCCTTTTCACCTGCTTGGATGACAGCCTGATGCACATGTTCTCCATACATTCCTTTGCCCCCATAGGCTGGAAGAAGTGCCGGGTGGATATTGACTATCTTATTATTATATACGTTAATGAGATTATCGGGAACCTTCAGCAGAAAACCAGCCAATACGATATGTGTAATACCCTGATTTTTAATGTATTGCACATATTCACTGGTTTCCATGAATTTTTTCTTCTCAATAAGTAGGGTTGGAATGTTGTTCCGATGTGCAATCTCTAAAACGCCAGCTTGCTGTTTGTTAGATACGATTAAGGATATATGTATATTAGGCTGATTTGTAAAGTATTGTATTATTTTTTCTGCATTACTGCCCTTGCCGGAGGCAAAAATGGCTAGTTTGGCTTGTCCGGTTTTCATGATACCCATCCTTCTCAGGATTTTTTTCTCATAATTCCAGAAAAAAGGGAATTGTCCAAAGAAAAATGCCACTATCATCAAGACGACTTGGTAGCCAAAAACAAGCATGAAAACGCGGAGGAGAAGTTTCCAGAGCCAGAAAGTAGTTTCGTTAAAGCCAACCCAACCTGTGATGTATCTAGAAATTACAGCCGTGGTTGTACCCGTTACTGCAAAAGTGCATAAAATGAGTAGTAATTGAACGGATGATACATTCCACTTTTGCTGCAGTTTGTTTAACATGATGCAAAGAGAAGAAAAAAAGGGATTCATCCCCTATTTAAGGCTGCTATTTCTTTGAATGGTAGGAAGACTTACGCTTTTATGACAATCAACTCTTCAACAAAATTCAACGTATTGAATTTCAGCCGAAAAAACGCGTAAATTTTTTTTAACAATGTTGATATAATGTTGAAATCCTGACTTAAATTTGCACGCGAATTAGTGGACCCATTCTATACCAACTACAATCATATACCGAAGGTATGAAGCATAAAAGAAAAGCCTTACATCATTTACTTTCAGCAATTGTTTTAATGGTTTCCTTGTCATTGACCTCACTTGTGCAGGCACAAGATGGCAAGGCCTTATTCAATCAGAAGTGTGCGTCTTGTCATGCTATCGACAAGAATCTTGTTGGTCCAGCTCTTAAGGGAGTTGAAGACCGTTGGGACGACAAAGCAATGTTGTATGAGTGGGTACGTAACAGTGCTGCTGTTATCAAGAAAGGTTACCCTCGTGCAGTTGCCGTGTACAATGAGTACAACAAGGTGCAGATGACTGCCTTCCCTGAACACAGGTGGAGCTAAAGCGGCTGTAGCTGCAGATGCACCTGCAGGAGGAACACCAGCGGATGATGCTGCAGAGAGTGATTCAAATTTATTGTACGGGATACTTACTTTAATTCTTGCAGTCATTGCAATGATCTTGTTGCAAGTAAACAGCAACCTTCGTAAGATGTCAGACGAAGCAGAAGGGGAGCATGTGGCTGAACCTATTCCATTCTATCGCAACAAGGCCTACATTGCCATATTTGCGATTTTACTTTTCTTGGGAGGTGGTTATTTAACATTCCAAGGAGCACAGGGACTAGGAAGATCACAAAATTATCAACCAGAGCAACCTATTTTCTACTCACATACTGTCCATGCCGGCATCAACCAAATCAACTGTTTGTATTGCCATGGTGGAGCACAAGAGAGCAAGCATGCTAACATTCCATCTGTGAATGTGTGTATGAATTGCCATATGGGTATCAATGAATATGCAAAAGGTCCGAAGTTATATCGTGAAGATGGAACAGAGGTAGATGGAACAGCGGAGATTAATAAATTATATAAGTACGCAGGTTGGGATCCAGCTAAAAAGCAATACACTGGTAAGGGTGAACCAATTGAGTGGGTTCGC
>JBDLUZ010000314.1:0-5729 GCA_039805045.1 Bacteroidota bacterium
ACAGGCATGCCTTCTGCTGTGACTTCACGATCGAGTTGATCGAGTAGCCGTTCCATATTTGCACTGGCTTTGGTATTCCAGTTGCGTTGTCCCAGCGCTTTGAGGACTATTTGCCTATCTGATGGTCTTTTGGCTGTTATCATTTCGCCCAAAACGATTTCCAGTTCCCCTGGATTGTCTACTTGAAGGGTAAGGTTTTGGAGGAGTTCATCACTAAGTGGAGTCTCATGTCTGAGTCGGTTTTGCAGCCATTTTACGGCAACAGGACTGGCGGCAAGGGTAATTGCGGCATTGTTCCAGCGGTCTGCCGGCAGCGCAGCTGCCGCATCAAGGGCAGTAAGGAGTTTTGAAGTGTCTGCGTTGACCATCACTGATGCTGTTAAAGCAGCCTGCATGCGCACCCGTTGATCATTGTCCGTAAGGGTGTTCATGACCAGCGAAACCACTGCTGGATTGGAAGGGTCCCGTTCAGCTATCTGCAGGGCGTTCTCGCGAATGCCGGGATCAGCATCTTCGAGTGCATTCTTCAATTCAGTCGGACGAAGTTTGCCAGCCAGGGTCAGCTGCCAGAGTGCATGCAGCCTTCCGAACGCACCACTGCCTTTCAGCAATGCATGCAGGGCTTCTTCATCGGTTGTAGAAAGTCCCTTTTCAAGCAGAAGCCTGTGAGCAGTCATCCTAACCCATTGATTGGGGTCACGGAGTGCCTGAACATCAGCCAGACTGCTTTCCCAGCTGATGACCGGCCGGCTTCGCCGGCCGGTACGGTGCAACCTGTAAATCCTACCCTGATCCTTACCGGCATTCAGGTCAAGGCTATCTTCAATTTCATCCGGTATCCATTCCGGATGTTCAATCACTTTGCGGTGCATGTCAAGAATGTAAATCAGTCCGTCCGGACCAACCGTCATATTAACCGGACGAAAAGAACGGTCTGCCGAAGCAAGCAACTCCTTCCCTTCCATCACCCTGGAAGCTGTAAAGGCTGGACCATTATTGCTGAGGCGGTCAGCATGAATCAGGTTCATCACCACATCTGCCACTAAAAGTGTGTGGTCAAAGTCAGCTCCATAAGCACCACCCCCGTAGGAAAGAATACCACAGGAACCGGAGAAATAACCAGATTGTTCGGGGTGATTGACGCGGGTTTCCTGTTCACCAATGGGATAGATGCGGGAAGTTCCATTTTCTTCATGATCGGAAATATTGGTCAGCGAATGGTGCAGGGTAAGCCTGGCGTCCTGCATGTATTTTCGGGGAAATACAAGCTGTGAGGCATGTTCCAGGTTATGCGTTTCAAAAAATCGTCCGTATGAATCCATGGCCAATCCAAACCCTCCGGAAGATTCTCCCAAGAGCTCCATCTTGCGTGACTTCAGGTCAATCACCAGATCATTCCCTTCCATCGGCAATACAGAACTGGTATCTCCCCACCAATAGGGCTTCCCTGAATTACCACCATTGGCGATGTAAATCCGTCCGTCCAGCCCCAGTGTAAGTCCGTTGAAATTATGCTGTAGATTGCCAGTCTCAAAGCCACCCATCAACGTATCCCTTTTGTCGGCATAAAGGTCGCCATCCGTATCCCTGATGTGCAAAAGGTAGGGAGGAGCTGCTACCAGTAATCCTTCCCGGTAGGGCATAATGGAAGTGGCCAACTGCAGGCTGTCGGCATAGACTGCTGAGCTGTCGTACCGTCCATCCCTGTCATGATCAAACAACATGGAAACATAGCTTTGCTTGTCTTCCTGCGGGTATCCGGGCATCTGCAAAACAAAAGCGCGTCCGGAAGCGTCAAATTCCAGGTCTACCGGATCATGAATCAACGGCTCCACAGCCACCTGCTCCAGCCAGAAATCATTTTCCGTTGCAGGAATTCAATGCGATTGCAGTTATCAGCAGCCATGCAGACAGCAAAACTGACCTGAACTGAAAATTAGCGTATGGCATAGATAAACATTGAATAGGTTTAATTGTAATGTAACAGCATCATTTACCACAGTACACAGTTTAAATTTAATGAAAATGTCAAAGCCATCACACCTGTTGATCTCCATATTTACCTTTTCAATCAGTATCCTTTCATTACAGGCTCAGGAAAAATATGTGCTCAAAAAAGGCGACCCCAATGGTATCGGGAAATGGTATATGGGCCGACAAATCGCACAGGTGATGAGTCATTGGGGAATAGACTGGCTCGAAAGGCCTGAACGGGAGATGGAGGAAAACACCAGTATGCTAATCAGCAACCTGGGTTTAAAACCCGGAATGACCATTGCAGACATCGGTGCCGGAAGTGGCTACCACGTGGCGCTGATGGCACCAAAGGTTGGGACCGCAGGAAAGGTTTATGCGGTTGATGTGGAGCCTGAGATGATCCGTTTCATCCAGGAACGCATTAAAATGGAAAAATTGAATAATGTAACACCGGTACTGGGCACAGAACAATCAGTGAAACTTCCAGAATCATCAGTAGACATGATGCTGTTGGTGGATGTATACCATGAATTTGCCTTCCCCTACGAGATGGCGAAATCAATGCTTACAGCCCTCAAGCCAGGCGGCAGGCTGGTATTGGTGGAGTTTAGATCTGAAGACCCCCTGGTGCCCATCAAAGAAATCCATAAAATGAGCCAACAGCAAGCTGTAAAGGAACTGAAAGCCGCAGGATTCAAATTCACCAAAAACATCAGCAACCTCCCCTGGCAACATTGCATGGTTTTTGAAAAGTAAACTCTTTCATGTAAAAGTAAACATCCATGCCATTTTGGAATTAGACTAAATATTCTAAAAATTCCCCTCCTGGCCAGGTTTACCTACCGCAGGTAGGAGGGGTGGATCCAGACCGAGCAAAGCGAGTGTCTGGAGACGGGGTGGTGGATATTTCCGAAAAATACTTCAACCGGCCGTTTTTTCCCCCTCTCCCGCAATTGCACATTTCCTAACTTGCCATGCACCATCTTTGTAAAAAGCGTGAGGAATGAATAAACCGGAAGTTCAGGAATATGAGCGGGCTTTCAGCAGGCTGAATGCTGAACAGCAGACAGCTGTGTTGGAAACGGAAGGTCCGGTTCGGGTGATTGCTGGTCCGGGTAGCGGAAAGACGGAAGTCCTCTGCCTGCGGATCGGCAGAATCCTTAAGGTGCAAGACTGCCATCCATCCAGCATACTCTGTCTGACGTTTTCCAGGGCTGCTGTGGAAACCATCCGGGAACGGCTCCGGGCACTGATCGGCACTACCGCTGAAATGGTCGAAATTCACACCTTTCATTCCTTCAGTCACAAACTGCTGAGGGAGAAAGGAGGCCAAATCCTGCGCAACAAGAAACTGATTAGCCGCGCACAACAGTCGCACCTTGGAAGAGAAGGTATCAGCCTGTATGACCTTCAGGACGAAGCCAACGAATGGAGTCCAGCTGCCATAGCGTTTACAGAACAACTCGCCGAACTTCAGGAGGCTTATACACGGATGCTGGAGGAGCGGAAATTGATGAGCTTTGATGACCTCCTGCTTGAGGCCATCCTGTTGATCTCAGAGCAGCCCGAACTACACGCTGCTTTAAGAGAACAATACCAATATTTGCTGTTAGATGAGTTTCAGGATACCAATCCGCTTCAGCTGCAACTGATCCGTTTGCTGGCTGCCGGCGAATCATCACCCAACCTCTTCGCCGTAGGCGATGAAAACCAGAGCATTTACCGTTTTCAGGGTGCCGGTACCCAGCAGTTCAACTGGATGGAAGAACATTTTAATTTTGTCAGAACCCTTAATCTATCCAGCAACTACCGAAGCAAACCTGCACTGGTTGAGGCTTTTAGGAGATTGGCTGCCAGGTTGTCCAACAGTGTCTTTGAGGATAAAAACAAAACTCTTGTAGAACATGTAACTGATGATCAAACTGCATCAATAACATGCAGAATTTACCGAAACAGTGATGAAGAAGCCAAGGGAACAGCACTGCTGATTCAGCAAATGATTGAGCAAAGTTCAGGCACCACTGCTTTACTGGCGCGAAAACACCAGGAATTGCAATTGGTGGCAGGTTACCTGCACCAGCTGGGAATTCCCTTCCGGTATAACCGCCAGGAGAACAACCTGCTTGAAAGTCATTTTGGTAAGTGCCTACACTATACGCTGCAGTTCCTGCATCTGCGCGGATTGGACAATTACATGTCTGAAGGATACCTGTATCATGGCCTCTTACACAAGCGGGAAGGGAAGCAACTTTTGCAGCTTTTCATGGAACAAAGGCAGCAAACACAGGTGCGGCTCTTTGAATGGCTTGGAGGTTCCGGCGAACGGTTGTCCTACCTGGGAGATTGGTATCCACTATTACAGGCACTGCTCTGGCGTTGCGATGAACCACTCAACAGAGAAACACTCACCATCTTGAAATCTGCTGCCATGATAGGTCTACGTGAAGCACCTTCTCAAGCAGAAGAACAGGCATGGACAGGATGGCTGGAGCAATTTTTGACAACAGATAAACAAAAAACCCTCCGTTCCCTGGCTGCCATGATTGGCTATCAGGTACAACAAAACATACCCATTCCAGTGCCGGTTGACCATCATGTATATAGTGAAACAGCTCTGATCTTATCCACAATTCACGCTGCAAAGGGTATGGGGTTCCGTCAGGTTATTTTGATGGGTTGCCAATCGTCCAACTGGGAGGCTTCAACCCAACCCTATGCTCTACCCATCCCTGAAGAACTTCGGGGAAAAATTTACCCTGAGGCAGCCGGCATTGATGACCTTTACAGGCTGCTCTACGTGGGCTGTACCCGCGCTGAGCAGGAACTGCATTGCAGCTATCATGAAGAAGTGCCAGGTTCGGGTATGACCTTATTACTACAAACGCTGGTAGATCAAGGGATGGTGCTACAAGACTGCAGAGCAAAACAATTCAAAATGCCAGAAGCCGAAACTTATAGGGTTGAATATGATGATGAGTGGAACAATCTGGTTCAGGATCGGTGTGCCCGCTATGCCTTGTCGCCCACCGGCACGCATAGCTGGAAGGAATGTCAAAACAGGTTTTTCATCACCCAGCTCATCAAAGTACCCGGACTCGGTTCGGAGGCCACAGCATTTGGTAATATCATGCATGATGCACTGAAATTGATTGGTAAATCACCCCAAGTGCAACAGGATTCAATATGGATTGAACAGACCATCAACCGATTATTCAAAAGTTACTGGTTCCGTTTTTTTCCTGTGCACCTAGATGCCTACCGCCGTTATGCCTTGTGGCTGCTGCCACGCTACCTGGCGGCAAGTCCCTTACCAGATCAACCCGGATTAATTGAAAAATCATTTCAATTCGTCAGTCCATCCGGAATGCGCATCAAGGGTATTCTTGATCGGGTGGAAATAGATGGTGATAAGGTGAGGATGGTGGATTACAAAACTGGCAGGCGGAAAGACAGTCTGGAACAGTTTCAAGATGAAGAAAATCCTGGTTCAGCTTACTGGCGGCAGGGCATGATTTATGCGGGCATCATGCAATCTGTTTATCCGGATGCCACCGCTTTTGAATTTGCTTTTCATTACCTCGAGGATGATAAACCTGTGGAAGTGCTGGATGTGAAGCCACATGATGGACTCAACAGCTGGCTGCATGCTGTATGGACAGAAATCATGGCTTTGCGTCTCAGAAAATCTTGTGGGGATCCTGAATGCATTTATTGCCTGGTGATGCAATCAGACATTGGGGAGGTTCATTAAA
>JBDLUZ010000315.1:0-2578 GCA_039805045.1 Bacteroidota bacterium
TCCGGGAACTTGTTGCCGAGCCATCCTGTTATATCTACCTGCAGTTCCTTTCCGGTTTTATTGACAACAGTAAATGAATAAATGGTACAGGGGAGGGATGAGTTTTTCTCATCAAGGGGGATGAAAGGGGAAAAAACTTCGGCCTTGATGTCAACACCCAGGTGCCGGTCAATATAGGTGATGGTTGCCCTGGGATAGGTAGCCTCGAAAATGATATCATCCCAGTCGCCGGCTTCTATCTTCCTGATCTGTGTCTTTCCTCCTGTATGTATCCGGAATGCAAAGCCCTGTTCAACCGGACGAATATCCTGTGCGGGAGCAACATAGGCTGAGCCATCCCTCGACCTGACTTTTTTACCCACATGCAGGTCTGAAGCCCATTCGATGGTAATGGGATTGATGCCTTCCCGGTTGTCGTTGAAGATATCCCAAAGCCACAACCTGCCATCACCTCCCAGGTAAAGGGTACCTGTTTGTAAACCGCCAACAGGCATGCCAATGAATTTCAGCTCATTCCTGCTTTTGAGGTAACGTGTGGGGAACCCGCGGCGGTATAGGGATTTCACCCACTGGGGATCAAGTTTTTTGTCAGCAGGAATATTGTGAAGCAGTTCTTCCGGTTTAAACGGACCTGCAATGGCTCCTGTTCTGCCTGCATACATGCCTGCTGCTGCTATCCCGGTTGACATGAGAAATCCCCTTCGCTGCATGTTGTGTTGTTTGAACGATAATTTACAACATTCGCGTCAAAAGAAAAAATTGCGGCGGATAGGCAGATCTGCTGAAAGAAGGTCAGATTACAGTGAGCTCATAAAAATCATCAGGGTTCAAGTACCTGTTGGCCAATACTTTCAATTCTTCTGCCTGTATGTTTTTGATTGTTTCTACTGAATGATTGAAGAAACTGATGTCGAGTCCGTTTAAAATCAGGTTCTTCCACCTTCCGATGATGTGGAATGGTCCGTCCAGGTCGCCAAGCAATGTGCCAATCAAGTAGTTCTTTACAAGGAGCAATTCTTCCGCATCGATATCACCGTCTCGGAGCTGCTGCATTTCGTAATAAACTTCCTTAACCGTAGCCTCACAAACCTCACGGCCAGCTTCGGTGCTGATGATCCAGGCACCGCCATGGATATGGTTCTGCAGGTAGCTGTAGATGCCGTAGGTATAGCCTTTGTCTTCGCGGATATTGTTCATGAGCCTGGAGCCAAAAAAGCCGCCAAAAAGCGTGTTCAACACCTGCACACCCGGAAAATCAGGATGGTGTCTGTTGGGGAAATGACGGGCGATGCGGATGGCTCCCTGAACCCCATCGGTATCGTTCAGGATATTCCATTTTTTCTGTTCTGCGGGCTGAAGCAGGTGTGAAGGCTCAGACTGAGCAGACTGGTTAAAAGGAAGGGACCCAAAATGGGTTTCCATCAGGCTGTCAAAATCAGCAGGAAAGATGCCCGCTGCGAATATGGTACAATGGCCTTGCTGGTAATACTGTGCATAGAACTTGCGCAATGTTTCTATTTCCAATGCATCATAGTCGGCCATCTCACTGTAAATACCATAAGGATGTTTGTCTCCGAAAAGCAATGCATCAATCTTTCTGCCGGCCACGAAATCACATTTCTTCAGGTTAACAGCCAGCTTCTGTTTCATATTTTGCCTGAAAATATGGAGTTCTTCCTCTGGTAATACGGCATCCGTAAAGATTTCCTGTACCAGTGGAAGCAGGCTGTGAAGCTGCCTGGTGAGGCAGTGAAGGGTAACCACTGCCGTTTCATTGTAACAGCTGCGGTTGAGGTATGCTCCGTAAAAATCAACATACTCATTGATATCATAGGCTGAACGGGTTGAAGTGCCATTCTTGATCAGGAAATTGGCTGCTGCTGCCACATTATTCTGCTGCTCATACCAGTTTCCGGCCTTGAAGACCCACTCAATCTGAACCACTTCTTCTGTGCCGGCCTGAACCTTGTAGAGGTCTGTCTTATTCTTGAGCTGCAGTATTTCCGGATGCTTCAGCTGAATGGCATAGTCAACGGCGTCTTTTATCTGGGGTGCACTTTTTCTGTCTGGCATGGAATAGTTTATGTTGTTGTAGCTCCGGGTTCTGAAAGGTACCAGAGGGTGTTGCTGTTGGTTGTGCTGAGCATTTCCTGCGCAAGCTGATGAATCTGATCTGCAGTAACTGCCCTGTATTTATCAAACTCGGTGTTCATGAGTTCTCCGTCCCCAAGCAATTCATAGAAAGCCAGGCTGCCCGCACGATTCATGACACTCATGTCTTCAAAAGCCATCACACTCTCTGTTTTGTTTTGCACTTTCTGCAATTCACGTTCGTCAACTGGCTGGTTACGCAGTTTATCAAGTTCAGCCTCAATGGCTTCTTCTGCCTTTTGGATGTCAACTCCCTTCACGAGCTGTCCTTCTATGGTGAAGAGTCCTGCATCCAGGCTGCCAAAATGATAGCAGTTGATGCCAACGAAAAGCTGCTGCTCTTTCACAAGGGCCTGATACAACCTGGATGATGCACCGCCGCCGAGAATGTCTGACAGCAAATCTGCTGCATAATAGCGGTCATCCA
>JBDLUZ010000316.1:0-3223 GCA_039805045.1 Bacteroidota bacterium
GAAGGAAAATTGGTTTTGGTCACACCATCTTCATGCAAAAAAAGCACACTGTCTTTGAAAATGCCTGAGAACGCCGTTTCGCAAAAAAAAGATGCATTGGTGCTCGTGGCCAATCCCCTGATAACACCACTTTCCATGGAGGTGAACTTCATGCTGAATGCATAGGCTCCACCGGTTTCCATTATCTTCCCTTCCCACAATTGATCATTTTCAGATTGTGAAAAGATTTGTCCGGAAAAGAAAAGCAACATGGGAAGATGCAAGAAACGGACCCAGCATGACCGGCAAAAATCATATTTGAATCGGGGACGAATCAAGACAGCAACCTTTTTGAAGTGAGAAAATCCACTG
Source organism: Bacteroidota bacterium (assembly GCA_039805045.1). Lineage (GTDB taxonomy): Bacteria > Bacteroidota > Bacteroidia > Chitinophagales > Chitinophagaceae > Pollutibacter. The sequence continues at coordinate 352 of JBDLUZ010000316.1, forward strand.
GCAGCTGGGTAGAACCCTGCTGTGCCAAGTCTGCCATCACTTCGCCGATAACTGAAACGAACTTGAAGCCGTGGCCACTGAAACCCGCAGCCATGATAACCCTGCCACCATAACCAGGCAGATGGTCCAAAATGAAATGTTCATCTGTGGTATTGGTATACCGGCAAGTTTTCATCGTGATGGCAGGGCTGTCCATACCCGGAAAAAACTGTTCCAGGAATTCCCGAATATTGTTTTCATCCGCTTGGTTGGGAGGTAGATCAATCCCATCAGGATCTGTTGCCAGACCCGGTGCATGATGGGCAAGCTTGAAGCCTGCAGGTCCATCAAAATGGCCATCATTCAAAACCGGAAATCCATAGTAAATGCCCGGCTTCCCCGGCATGGCAATGGTCCAGCAAGGCAACTCCCCCAGTGCATATTTCCCGGCGTTGGGAAGGCTTGCCCATGCCAAAACCTGGCGGGTAACCGTAAGCTGGCTTCCCCAACCAGGCAGCATCTTTCCTGACCAGGGACCGGCACACACAACAAGTTTGTCGCCATAAAAGGTGCCATCTGCTGTTTCCACCATTATTCCCCCACCCTCTTTCCGCCAACTGATTACAGGCGTGTTCTCCCTGATGGTTGCACCGTGGCGGACTGCAGCTGCTGCAAGTAATCGGATGGCTTTTTCAGGCTCCAGGAAGCCAGCCTCAGGCTCAAACAATACATCGAAAGTTGATGGAATGGCAAATTGGGGATATTGATTCAAGAATTGTGATGACGTCATGGTATCAAGACCAATTCCGTATGTTGTGGCAGATGTCCTGACACCTGCCATCAAAGCATGGTCGGGCTCACCCAAATAGAGCAAGCCTGTTTGATGATAAATTTGTTGACCGGTTTCCTTTTCAAACATATCCCAATTCTCATATGCCCTTTCCAACAGGGGAACATAATCCGGATGTTCAAAATATGCCTTCCTGATGAGCCTGCTTTGTCCACCATGCTCCCCCCTTTCATGCGGAATGCTAAACTGCTCTAGTCCCAACACTTTCGCACCACGCTTGGCCAAATGGTAACAGGTGGAAGAACCCATCGATCCCACGCCAAGCACTATCACATCATAATGGCATCCCTGCATATCAACTGTCTGTTTTTCTTTTGATGATGACAAAAAACACATCCCTACTGATGCTGAAACCCAGTCGCTCATACGCCCTGATGGCACGGGGATTATCTGCACGCACATGCAGAAATGGGGTTTCCCCACGGGCAATGATGTGGGTGCAAAGCAGACTCATCAGGTGGGAGGCATATCCCTTCCCTAGAAAATCAGGGTGGGTGCAAACTGCACTCACTTCTGTGTATCCAGGCACTTTCATGCGTTCCCCGGCCATCGCTGCCAGTCGGGTCCCTTCCCGGATACCGATGTACCTGCCAAACGACATCGTTCCGGTACTGAAAGGTCCGGGCCTGGTGAGCGCAGTCAGTTCAATCATCTCCTTCACATCACCTTCTCCCATTTCCAGTACCTGCTGATCAGTCAGCATCTGCGGCTGAAACGCTTCGCAGACCATCTGATAGATGGGTGTGGTATATACTTGCTCAAAGGCTTCCGGAATATTGACCTGCCTGGGTATCAGTACATAAAAGCTGCGGTCTACCGGAAGGATGTCTTGCATTTCCCTCAGGTCTGCCTCATCCCAAGCATCCATGGTAACGAACGGAGAAACCGACTCATCAAAAAATTTTACCCGCTCACTGCCAATGTTCAGCTCAGCCTGTCTGTTACTGAGCGCATGCCAGATCGGATTATCCAGTATATGTTCCATACCCTTCAAATGAAGGCTGAAATTAATACAAAGATTTGCGTAAATGGCGGTAAATTAGAGCATGGAAAAAAATCGCAGACACTTCATCAAAAATATGGGCGCATCGGTTGCCGCAATAGCAGTTGGAAATACAGCCAGCGGCAACACGCAAACAAATAAAAAAATACTCCAATCATCAGTGAGGGTGAGTGCCAATGACAAAGTACGCATCGGACTGATTGGTGCAGGTATCATCGGACATTTTGATACAGATGCGGCCCTGAAAGTGCCTGGTGTAGAACTGGTGGCCGTATGCGATCTTTATACTGGCCGCATCGATGCAGCTAAAGAAAAGTATGGCAACCAGCTCTTTACCACCCGCGATTACCGGGAATTACTCAACCGGAAAGATATTGATGCGGTGCTGATCTGGCCCAAAAAAAATCGGGCAAAGTATTTCAAGTAGGCAGCCAGCGTGCCAGCTCTGTGGCTATCCTCGAAGCTCAGAAATTGGTGAAAGCAGGTACCATTGGTGAACTCTCCTTTATCCAGGCTTTTTGCGACAGAACAGACTCCCGCGGCGCCTGGCAATACAGCATCCCGCGTGATGCTTCACCCGAGACCATAGACTTCGACCGCTTCCTGGGTGATGCCCCTAAAGTACCTTTCGATGCTACGCGGTTTTTTCGTTGGAGAAACTACAAAGACTATGGAACAGGCGCAGCAGGTGATCTCATCGTACACCTCCTCACCGGCATCCATGTCATCACCGGTTCACTGGGGCCCAATAAGATCTTCAGCCTGGGCGACCTCAAAATGTGGAAAGACGGATGAATTATCCCGAAACACAGCAACATAAGGCTTTCCAGGTTTCTACCCGTGTCAACCTCACCGATGGTGAAGGCAAAGGCGGCTTCGGCATCAAACTGGTGGGTACAGAAGGCGTCATCGATATTGGTTGGAATGAATTCACCTACCGTACCCTGAAACGCAAGGCTGCTCCGGGTTATGGCGGATACGACTCTTTTGAAAGCTTTTCTGCAAAAGGAAAGATGGAGTTCGAAAAATGGTATAAAGCC
>JBDLUZ010000317.1:0-2568 GCA_039805045.1 Bacteroidota bacterium
ACAGGAGAACAACTGACAGCCATCCACCTTCCTGCCTCACAAATCACATCCCTCTGCTTTGGAGGTGAGAAACTGGATGAAATCTATGTCACTTCGGCACGGCGCGGACTAGACGAAATGCAGCTTTCTGAGGAACCCTGGGCCGGATGTACATTTCTGGTTCGCAACAGCGGATTTACTGGTCTGCCCGCTAACACTTTTAACCACGCAACACATATCTGATGATCAAAAAAAGTATATCCATCCTTGCCCTTTCGTTTTCAACTTTATTCCTGGCTGCTCAGGTAACCCCCAGAAATATTCTTGAAACACTGTACAAGCCAGAAGCTGTTACCAGTTTTCTGACGCCCAAAGCTCAGTGGAAACCTTATCCGCAGACCCCCGAAGCCTGGCAAAATGCAGTACCGGATTTCATCAGACAAAACATCATCACCGACGCGGAGAAACTTATTTCCTTTCGGTTTGAACCGATAAGCGGAACCATCTCGATGGATTTTAAAAGAAGTGGTGACAGACTCAGGCACTCCAATATTTCCTTTAAGAAAAGGGAGGTACTGATGTACCTGGTTATGGCAGAAAGCATGGAAGGAAAAGGACGTTTCCTGGAAGCCATTTTCAATGGTATCTGGTCCATTTGCGAAGAGAGTTACTGGGGCGTTCCAGCCCATATCAGCGGAACAGGACTGCCCGACGTGGAAAGACCCGTGGTGGATCTCTTCGCAGCAGAAACAGCTTCAGTTGTTGCACTCGTTGATTATTTCGTAGGAAACAGGTTGGACAGTATCAACCCCCTGATACGGAAAAGAATGTATCATGAAACCGACAGACGGTTGTTTACACCCATGCTGCAGTATGGTGATAAATACGGTTGGATGAGCAGGACAAAACCTGTCAACAACTGGAACCCCTGGATCATGTCTAACTGGATCCTCAGCTCGCTCCTATTAGAAAAAAATAAGGATAGAAGAGAGCTGATGGTTTATAAATCGATGGTTGGACTGGACGCATACCTCAATAGTTTGGGAGATGATGGCGGATGTGATGAAGGTCCGAGTTACTGGTTTGCAGCTGGAGCGAGTGTGTTCGACTGCCTCGATCTGCTTTTCAATGCTTCAGGAGGTAAAATCAACATATTTGACAATGAGTTGATCCGGAAAATGGCAGGTTATATCACTAAAACCCATATTGAGGGCAACTATTTTGTAAATTTTGCCGACGCAGACCCTACGCTGACGCCGAGCGGATTGCTGCTTTACCGCTTTGGAAAGGCCGTAAAGGATGAATCAATGGTTGAATTCGGGAAATGGGCACAACAGGAATATCCCACAAAAGGTGGCGGAGCTACAGGAATGCGGATGCGTTACCTCGAAAACCTGCTCACACTGAAAACCATGGATACAGGACCTGCAATATTCCGGGATCCCGCCGCATCCTGGATCAGTGATGTGCAGATACTTACTGCAAGAACGCCAAAGGGGCTCTTTCTTGCCACACATGGTGGTCACAATGCGGAGAGCCATAACCACAATGATGTTGGAGATTTCATTATTTACCTGAAAGGTGAACCGATGATAATCGATGCCGGGAGAGGAAACTATACAGCACGAACATTCTCAAACCGCCGGTATGAACTCTGGTTCACCCGCTCCGAATACCACAATCTTCCCATCATCAACGGCAAAGGTCAGGAAGCCGGAAGAAATTTTGAAGCAAAAGATGTGAGAGAAACCATCAACGAAAAAGAGTCGGCTCTTTCCATGGATATTGCAGGTGCATATCCTGAATCAACGGGTATCACTGCATTGAAGCGGACTGTAAAACTCAACAGGGAAAAAGAGCGGATTGAAATCAAAGATATTTTTGAACTGAATGCAGTACCAGCATCCTTCGAACAGGTCTTTATGACTGTATGCGACGTAAACATAGTTAGTCCGGGTAAGCTGCTGTTAAAGGGTAAGGATGATCGGAAACTGATGTTGAATTACGACAGCAAAGCCTGGAAAATAAGCATGGAAGAGCCTTCTTTTGAGGGCATGGAATATGAGAGTTTCAACAAAAAATGGGGAGGGAAAAAGATTACCCGGATCATATTAACCAGCCTTAAACCCAAACCAAAAGGTGAAAATCTGTTCATGTTCAGTCCGGCAGACTGATCTCCTACCAGGTTCTCTTTTTGAGTAACTGCTCCAGTTCGGTAGCCGAGATCTGTTGTTCTCCTGGGTGTTGTCTTATCCATTCCAGGAAGACCGATTTGATCTCTGCAGTCCATTCATTGTCAATTTGTCCGGCATTGAACCGGCCTGACTTCAGCATGTCCTTCGAAAACCTGTCTCTCAATGCAATGAACTCGGCCATTGCTACCACCATCTCCGCCATGTGGGCCGGAATGAACAGCACACCCTCGCGTTCAGAAATCACCAAATCACCGGGCATAACAATTGCAGATCCAATCCTGATGGGGACATTCAAACCACCCAATACAACTTCTTCCAGGAAGGAAGGATGAAAATCACGGACAAAAGCATTGAAACCAGGGATCTTTGCCAATCCGGATAAATCCCGTGCAGC
>JBDLUZ010000318.1:0-2552 GCA_039805045.1 Bacteroidota bacterium
TAAGATGCTGACTGACAGCACACGCAGGGCGTATCTGAAGGATAAGTTTACAGCGAAGGAGTATATGATCGACAGGGGAGGGAATTACATCGATCTGGCCTACACCATCACATCAGACGCCAAGAGCATTGCTGCAGACCGTTTTGAGGTGGTATTCAAGAGCAGTGCGAATGTGGTAACAGCCGTGACCAACTGGACCAATGGCGACTACATCAAGGTTTATCCGAATCCGGTGATAAGCCTTATGCAAGTAGACTACAAACTTGGTATGCAACGCGAGTTGACCCTGAAGGTGTATGACATGAGCGGCAGGGAAGTGTTAGAACAGAAAAAACTGAAGAGCGGCGACCAAGTGAATATGAGCAGGTTGCTCCGCGGCATCTACCAATACCAACTTCTCGACAAAATCGGAAAGTTGCTGATGGCAGATAAGCTGATGAAGGCATCAAATTGATGTACTTTTGCGGAATGCAGTCAAATACATTCTCGATTCAGGATACACTTGTCAATTTACAAATAAAGGCATTGAATGCGATGCAGCTTGCATCGATCGAAGCCAACAACAATTCGGATGAACTGATATTATTGGCAGATACGGGGTCGGGTAAAACCCTGGCATTTTTAATTCCTGTTACAAGTTTGTTAGACAGGAGCAGTGCCGTAACCCAGGCATTGGTTGTTGTTTCTTCCCGTGAACTGGCACTTCAAATTGAGCAGGTTTTCAAGAAAATGGGAACTGGTTTCAAAGTGACCTGCTGTTATGGGGGGCATTTAAGGGAAACAGAAGAGAACAACCTGCGGCAGGCTCCAGCACTGATTATTGGAACGCCAGGCAGACTGGCAGATCATATCAGGAGAGGTAATATCAATACCGGTACCATATCAACCCTGGTTCTGGATGAATTTGATAAGTCGTTGGAGCAAGGCTTTGAAGGGGAGATGTCATTTATCCTTTCCTCCCTCCCTGCTTTGAAAAAGAGAATCCTTACTTCCGCCACTGAAGCCGTGGAAGTTCCGGATTTTGTTGGACTTAAAAATCCCGTAAAGCTTAATTTTTTAACAGGAGAGCAATCTCCTGCACTTGCCGTTCAGTATGTTAGGTGTCCTGATATGGACAAGCCAGCTGCCTTGTTCAGTCTGATTTGTGCTTTGGGTAACCGCTCAACAATTGTTTTCTGCAACCAGCGTGAGTTGGTTGAACAGGCAAGTCACTTCCTCAAAGATAAAGGCATCGTGAATGTGTTTTATCATGGTGCCATGGAGCAGCAGGAACGTGACGTTGCCTTGTGTAAGTTTCGCAATGGCACTTCCAATTTATTGGTAACCACAGATCTGGCTGCACGCGGACTGGATATTCCCCACATCCGTTACATCATCCATTATCAACTTCCCACAACCCAGGAGTCGTTTATCCACCGCAACGGAAGAACAGCGCGGATGGAAGCCAGTGGAACAGCTATTTTATTGCTGGCGCCCGGCGAAACAATTCCGCCATACATAGAGCCCGCACCAGAAGAAAAGGTTTTATCTGAACCCGCTGAGTTGCCTGCAAAGCCAGACTGGACCACCTTCTACGTAAGTGCAGGTAAAAAGGATAAGGTTAATAAAATTGATATTGTTGGATTTCTTTCGAACAAGGGTCGCTTGAAAAAAGAAGATATAGGCTTGATTGAAGTCAAGGATTTTTTCTCTTTTGTAGCAGTCAGAAAATCAAAAGCAGGAGCAACTTTACAGTTGATCAAAGAAGAGCGGATAAAGAATAAAAAGGTGAAAATTGAAATTGCGAAATGAATTTTATACAATGATTACAATTAAGTCTTGTTGCATTTGGAAATTATATGTTTTGATCTGTGCTTTATCATGGACATCGTGTTTACACGGTCAAGTTTCGTCTGGTCAACCGATTCAAAATTATGATGTAGTTGTTTATGGAGCAACATCTGCAGGAATAGCATCTGCAGTTCAGGTAGCAAGAATGGGTAAAACTGTTTTATTGATTGAACCTGGGAATAGAATAGGTGGATTGACAACGGGGGGATTGGGTCAAACTGATATTGGGAACAAGCAGGCCATAGGAGGTTTTTCTAGGTCCTTTTATCAATTGATCAAGAAACATTATCAAAAAGCTGACAGCTGGGTTTGGCAGGAGTCTTCAAGTTACAGAGATGGCGGTCAAACAACAACATCCGTGAATGAAGATGCCATGTGGACCTTTGAGCCTTCAGCTGCTTTGAAGATTTACAAGAGCATAATCGCACAAGAAAAAAATATACATCTTGTATATAAACAAAGACTAGATAGGACTTCTGGTGTTCAAAAAAGGGGTCAGTTGATTCAACGTATAAGCATGGAGTCAGGTGAAGTATATACTGGTAAAGTATTCATTGACGCAACATATGAAGGTGATTTAATGGCATCTTCCGGTGTAAGTTATGTAGTAGGAAGGGAATCTGTGAATCAATATGGGGAGAGTCTGAATGGAGTTCAGAAAAATTATAAAGCATTGACATTGAAAAATAAAGTTGAAAAAAGGAAAAAGAAAAAAAAAATTT
>JBDLUZ010000319.1:0-2551 GCA_039805045.1 Bacteroidota bacterium
ATCCACCAAGTTTCCAAAAGCAGATTTCAAAGGATATATCACCAACATCAAAGAAGTAAACTTTGCAAAGGATGGTACCTATCCGGTAAAAGTGGATGGCAACCTCACCATTCATGGCGTAACACAGAAAGTGGCAACCACAGGCACCATGAAAATTGCAGGAGGTGTTCCTGAAATTGAAGGAAGTTTCAAGGTGAAACTCAAAGATTACAACGTAACAGGCTTGTATATCGGTGAAAAAATTGCTCCGGAAGCTACCATTAATATCAAGTGTAAATACTGATCATGAATTTTTCTCCATTAGCCAGATTTTCGTTTCTCATGGCCATGATGGCGCTTCCTTTTGCAGGTGCAGCGCAGGTTGACCTCTTTGCAGAAGAAGAGACTGCATTTACAGATAAGGTTACGGCTACTTTTAAGTCGACCCGTGTTGTAAATGGACAATCCATTGAAAACGTTGGACAGGGGGTACTGGATTTCAGGATCCTGCACAGGTTCGGGCAGCTTAGCGACGGGGCTTATAACCTGTTTGGACTCGACCAGGCTTCTATGAGACTCGGATTGGATTATGGCATCACCAAAAACCTGATGGTGGGTGTTGGTCGCAGTACTTTTGAAAAACAGTATGATGGCTTTGCCAAATTGCGTTTGCTCTCTCAGACTACCGGAAGCAAAAACTTCCCGATATCTGTGAGCTACGCAGGTACGGTGATTTACAAGTCGCTTAAAAATACCACAACAGCCTATGTGCCATATCAAAGCGATAGGTTTTCTTACGCCCATCAATTGCTTGTTGCCAGAAAATTCGGAGACTACTTCTCCCTGCAGTTGACACCTACAGTCTTTCATTACAACCTGGTTGAGAAATCCAGCATTCCCAATGATTTTCTTGCACTGGGTATTTCTTCAAGGGTAAGGCTGAGCAAGCGTGTTAACCTCACCGGTGAATATTTTTACAGGTTCACAAAACTCGACGGTTACCAGAACTCACTTTCGGTGGGTTTTGATATCGAAACAGGCGGACACGTCTTTCAGTTGCATGTGACCAATTCAACCGGAATGACTGAGCGCACATTCATCAACGAAACTACCGGAGAATGGGGAAAAGGAAATATCCGATTCGGTTTCAATATCTCCCGTGTTTTCACTGTTGTTAAACCCAAAGAATTCAGATAATATGATTAAAAAGATAATCATCGGAGCAGTTATCGCCATTGTTGCAGTTGCAGGTGGAGGTTATTATTATGCCTTTGTTTACATGAAGAACAAGAAGTTTGACATGGTAAATGCAGAAGCCACGTCCATTTCGTCTGTAGAGCTTGTTAAGGCTTTTCAAACTGATGAAGCGGGTTCCAATGCTGCTTACCTGGATAAGGTTTTGCAGATCACCGGAACAGTAACTGCAACAGGTACTACACAGACTGGTGAAAAAACAATCACTTTAGGTTCTGAGGATCCATTTGCAGGTGTCATGGCTACCATAGATTCTACAGCTGCAGTGAATGTTGCTGAAGGAGAAACCATCACCGTCAAGGGATTTTGCAAGGGATTTCTGAGTGATGTGGTCATTACCAATGCCATTCCGGTTAAATAAAACATTCAGCTTTTTATATGCTAATGCGGCAGGATTTTATCCTGCTGCATTTTTTTTGTGCTAGTAGTTATCAGATGGAATACAACCCTTTGGATTTAAATTTGTTTCATAGTCACTATGAAAGGTTTCATCATCCTGATTCTTTGCTTTTGGGTCACTTCCCTGCAATCGCAGGAGATCACTTATTCTGCCTTGGAAAGCAGCAGTGACAAAAGCAGTTCATTCGATATCATTGGTCGGTTCGGCAAACAAATCCTTGTTTACAGAAACATCAGAGGGAGACATTACATCTCTGTTTTCAACAATGACATGTCTCTTGCCAGAAAGATGGAGGTTGATTTTCTACCAAGGCGGGTGCTTAAAGTAGAATTCCTCAAGGCAGACAATCAATTGCTGTTGTTTTATCAGCACGAAAAGAACAACATACTTTATTGCAGTCTTGTCAGGTTTAACAAGGATATCCGTGTTGCCCGGGAACCAGAAACCCTGGATTCTGTCGCCATTGCAGATAACCGAGATATTGGTTTGTATAACATTTTGCAAAGTCAGCACAATGCAAGAATAATGGTTATTAAGCCCCTCGTTAATACAGAAATGATATTTGAAATCAACACGCACCTTTATGATGAGAAAATCAACCTGCTTCAACAAACGAGAATTTTAATTGGATCTCCTGGTGGCGCAGAGATGATCAGGGATTTTACGCTGGCCAATAACGGAGACCTAGTTTTTTCAAGGGCCATTCCAAGAAGTGAAACGGAAAACCTCAGGAGGGTGGATATTTTGATCAAGCCGGCATACCAAGATACCATCCGCATGGCCACTGTACGATTTGGAGACCTAGCCATTCAAAACCTCAGACTTCAGGTAGATAACCTGCACGAACGCATCATTGTTGCTGGATTATTTGCGAGGGGTAAGAAGTCTGATGTGGATGGTTTTTTTTCTGCTGGCATC
>JBDLUZ010000320.1:0-2547 GCA_039805045.1 Bacteroidota bacterium
GGGTGAGAATTGGGCTAAAGCAAACCAGCTGTTGATTGATGAACGCCTTTGCTACGGATATTCTGCACTCACCAGGGTGGATGAAAATACGATTGGACTTTTATACGAAGGCAGCCGCGATCTGTATTTTGTGAAAGTGCCGGTGAATGAAATGCTCAAATAAATGCGATGGGGTACACAAAACTGGAGCTCAACAATTTAAAGGATTTTTACAGGCACCAATTGCTCAAGGATACCATCCCCTTTTGGTTTCCGCGATCTTATGACCACGCACATGGCGGCTTTCTGTTGATGCGGGATGCCGATGGCAGTCTGATTGATGACGACAAGGCAGTGTGGATACAGGGCAGGGCAACCTGGTTATTGTCGACCCTCTATAACACAGTAGAGCCGCAGGAAGAATGGTTGCAAGGTGCCAAGCTGGGCTACGATTTTTTGAATCAAAATTGTTTTGATAGCGATGGTCGCATGTTTTTCCATGTTACCCGTGAAGGGAAACCCATCCGCAAGCGCCGCTATTATTTTTCTGAAACATTTTATGTAATAGCAGCGGCTGCCTATGCAAAGGCTACCGGTGATGAGCATGCTGCTTCCAGGGCAAGGGAGGTTTTTGGACAATGCATTGCCTATGCCACCCAGCCGGGAATGATCACCCCGAAATTCACCGACGTCAGACCAGCAAAGGGTATTGGCGTACCGATGATCATGATGAACACTGCACAGCAGCTGAGGGCCACCATTGGCGATGAACGCTGTGATGGCTGGATTGACCATTGGATCAATGAGATTGAGCGCGACTTTGTCAAACATGATATCCGTTGTGTGATGGAACAAGTGGCGCCGGATGGGAGCATCATCGACCATATTGATGGTAGAACACTCAACCCCGGCCATGCCATTGAAGGAGCATGGTTCATCCTGGAAGAGGCCATGCACCGTAACAATGATCCGCGACTCATTGCGCTCGGTTGCCAGATGATTGATTACATGTGGGAAAGGGGATGGGATGAAGAGTATGGCGGATTATTTTACTTCAGGGATGTGTATGGCAAGCCCGTGCAGGAATATTGGCAGGACATGAAATTCTGGTGGCCGCACAATGAAGCTATCATCGCCACCCTCATGGCTTATCTGCTTACCGGCAACGAAAAATATGCTGTCATGCACAAAAAGGTGCACGACTACAGTTACCAAAACTTCCATGATCCCAAAGGTGGGGAATGGTTTGGGTACCTGCACCGGGATGGCCGGCTGGCACAGACCGCCAAAGGCAATCTGTTCAAAGGAGCCTTTCATGTTCCCCGTCAGGAGTGGATTTGTTGGCAATTGCTAAAAGACAAATACTGATGTCATACAAACACTGCATACGTTTCATGAGTTTGTGGTGTTTGTCTATGCAAATACTTTTTGCATCTGCACAGTTGCGTGTTGCTCCTCAATTTTCAGACAACATGGTGCTGCAAAGTAACAGACCTATTACGATCTGGGGAACAGGAAATTCTGGTAGCTTAATTCGCTGTCGTTTCAAAGCATTTACTTCTGAAACAAGAGTAGATAAAAATGGTCAATGGAAATTACAACTACCTCCGAACAATGTCAGTGCCATTCCAGAGACGCTTCGGATTGAAATGGAACGTGAAAGCATTTCTCTAAATAATATTTTGATTGGAGATGTTTGGTTGTGTATCGGACAGTCCAATATGGAATGGCCCATGAGCGGGGAGCTACATTGGAAAACTGAACAAGAAAAAGCTAATCAACCCTTGATTCGTTTTTTGAACCCACCACCAGCTGGTAGGTATGTGTATAACGTTAGGTTCAAAGATTCTTTGTTAAAGAGACTGAATGAAGAAAAATTTTATTTGTGGGATGGATGGAAGATATCAACACAGTCCACAGTAGCAGAGATGAGTGCAGTTGCATATTTTTTCGCCAAACGCATTCAGCAAGATGTGAATTTACCAATTGGTTTAATCAACTTATCCATTGGAGGTGCGCCATTGGAAAGTTTTATAGGAGAGGATGCTTTATTGACTGATGCTGATTTCAAACAAAAAGTGCAAGGCAATTGGTTATTCAATGATGCGTTACCAGTGTGGATTCGTCAAAGAGGTTTGCAAAACCTGGAAAATGTCAATTACCGCTACGGTGATGAAAATGGTCCGAACCACGCCTTCAAACCCGGTTTCGCCTTTAAGAGTGGAGTTTTACCCCTCAAAGATTTCCCTATTAGCGGCGTGCTGGTGTATCAGGGGGAAAGCAATGCCGAAGAGACCGCAAGGGTGGAAGAGTATGGAAAGCTGTTCAGACTGCTGACAGCTCAATACAGACAGCTTTGGGGTCGTCCGGAATTGCCTTTTTACTGGGTTCAGTTGTCGTCGATTGAAAGACCCTTCTGGCCTGCTTTCCGCGAAGAGCAAAGGAAATTATTAGATTCGATAAAATATAGTGGGATGGCAGTGACAACCGATCATGGTCTGCCCAATGATGTACATCCCCCCAACAAAAAAATCGTGGGTGAGCGGCTTGCCCGTTGGGCTTTGAAGG
>JBDLUZ010000321.1:0-2527 GCA_039805045.1 Bacteroidota bacterium
CAATACTTTTTTTAACATTGGGTACTTCTATTCCTATAGTACCCTTTCCGGGAATGGGAGCAATAATCCTGATTCCCAATGCTGATAAGCTCAAGGCGATATCGTCTTCCAGATTTTTTATTCTGGAAATTCTGACACCCGCAGCAGGCACAATTTCATAGAGGGTAACGGTTGGACCAACTGTTGCAAAGATCTTTTGAATATCTATGTCATAATTCTTAAGGGTTCGCATGATCTGGTTCTTATTCGCCTCCAGCTCATGCTGATCCATTACTATTTTCTCACCAGAATGCTGGGCTAGCAGATCAAGAGACGGATATTTATAGCCCTTCAGGTCTGCGATCGGGTCATATTTGGGGGTACCTAAAACTGATACTGGTTCTTTGATGGCAGGAGCCACAGGTTGAACTGGTTGAGACTCGAGCGGTAATAATCCAGGTGCTGCAACAGCCATCTCCAGTGGCAAATCATCCACAGGCGATGTCATCTCAACTGGCGTATCTTCCGTTTTATGCACCAATTCGAAAGGTGCGTCATTTTCAATTTCGACAGTATCTTTGGTTTTTGATGGTGATTGCCCATGTCTTACAGGCACTTTTGTATTTCCAGGTGCAGTAAGGTCAAGTCGTGGCTGAAGGTCTTCCGGCAATACAACTTCTTCGAATACAGGGGAAACAGCATTTTCTGAATTCCTGGCTGTACTGCTTTGTGCGGGCCATGCCAAAGAGGGATTAAATCTCCAGATGCCATAAGCAATTACAGCAAAACAAATCAAAGCTAAAGTGCCATACCAACCAAGCACTGCAACCAGCCATGCTGAAATAAATTTACCAAAAGCGCCACCCCAGTTGAAACTTGCTGCCGCACCAAAAAAAGATGCACTTACACTTAAAACTACAAGGCCTACAATTAAATACCGGAGATTACGGGGAACAGAAAAAATAGTCTTTTCAAACAACAAGTTTATTCCCAGAACAAAGAGTAATGAACAAAAAAGATAGGAGGCTATGCCAAATCCAAACTCAACAAAAACAAAGGCTGTATAGGCGCCAAGGCTTCCCAACTGATTGGCAATCTCAAGATCATTGGGTAATAAAATTTTAATACCGCTATCCCTGATTTTATCCTGATCTTCCGTCCAGGTAAACAAATATGATGTAAAAGCAACAAAAAGGAACAAACAAAAAAACAAGAGGCCTATTCCCAGTATTTTGAATGTTCGCTCATCCTTCAAAAGAGAAGCCACTTCAACAGCTTCCTCCTTCTCAGTTACGAGTTTTTCCGAATTTTCCCCTTTATTGGAAATGCGCTTTTTCGTAGCCATTGGGTTTGAGAGGTTTATTGATATCCACCATAGGACAGATCTCTCAAAAATACGTCATATTTTAGTCAGAATCCCTTTCCGCTTGCAGAGAAGCAGGAATTGAGAGAAACATATATAACCAGCCAAGCATGAAGAAAACCCCTCCAACTGGTGTTATCAAAGCCAATACAAAAGGCTTTTCAAGTTCTAAAAGTTCCATAAATACCCTGGCATATATAGATCCAGAGAAAAGCACTACGCCCACTATAAAAAAGTACCCAGACAACTGCATCTTTTTATTTTTATAATGCCTGTACATAATGCCTGCACAAAGTAAAGCGAGTGCATGAAACAACTGGTAATACGAAGCTGTCTGAAAGCCAGAAAATGTTTCAGGCAAAAGCAATGGTTTAAATAGATGGGTACCAAATGCACCAAGTACAACACCGGTCAAACCCATAATTGTTGCTGCTTTAAAAAAGAGCCTGTGTATGTAAGATTTGTTCATGTAATTCCTGAACGGAGATTAAGGGATTTGTGATTTTCAAATTAGACTGCCTGTAATATACATCCCTGTCATTTAGCCTTTGTTCAACCTGATTTCTTAATTCAGTTTCATTTAAGCCTGCAATCAATGGCCTCGTTGCTTGTTCCCCAATGAGTCTTTTAACAAGAATATCTACATCGGGGGCAATCCAAACTGTTACCCCATGCTCATTCATCCATTCCATATTATGATTGAAGCATGGAGTTCCACCACCACAAGACAAGACTCCGAAAATACTGAATTTATGATCGATATTTATCATATGTGTGGAAAAAAATAAAGGAATTGTTCGTAAAAGCCGAGATTCACACGCACGGAAATAAGACTCCCCTTTTAACCTAAAAATTTCCGTAACGGACATGCCTTCTTCAGCTTCAATAAGAGCATCCAGATCTGCAAAAGGAACTCCCATAGATGAAGCCAGTTGTTTACCATAATGGGTCTTCCCTGAACCCATAAAACCGACTAAAAATATCACAGTCTTGTTCACCATCCGTAACAAATTTTTATTTTTCAACCTGCAGTTTAATAATCATAGGTTTATTGCGCATTAATGCTGCATGAAAAGACTTTGCCTTGTAAAATTAATGCTAATCTGCCTTACACATAATTGATTCCTGCAGTAAACATCATTTTAATATAATCTTGTACCCTTGAAAACTATGATTAATTTTGCC
>JBDLUZ010000322.1:0-3421 GCA_039805045.1 Bacteroidota bacterium
ATAACCCAGGATGCATATTCAGATTCAGCGAGGAGTGCCTGATAATCTTCAATGGTGGGGAGATGCCATAAACTGGTGTGCAGGAATGCTCCCACAGCTTTGGGATCATTCAGGTTGAGGTCATCTACCGGATCATTTTTTACTTCATTGGTGTAGGACCTGAGTATTTCCTGTGCTTTTTCGCTCAGCTCATGCACCCGCAATTCGCTGATGAAAATACGTGGAAATTGAGGTGCCGGTGGGGCATACCAGTAGGCATCGAGCTTTTTGGATTCGAAGTTGAGGTGTTCCCTTTTGGTGTAACCATAATGGAGAAAGATCTTTTCCAGTGAAGTGATTCCCAGGTGGGCTACACCCAGTGTCCGGAAGGCGATATGGTCGTTTTGGATATCAGCTGCTTTGGAAATAATACCCTCACTGATCATGGCATCCACAATTTTATTTACATCCGGAACCCGGGCACTGTATTGGCTCATCAGCGCATCCATGACAATCTGTAGTTCTTGTAGCTTTTCCATTGTATAATTTTATGCGGTAAACAATTGTCCGTTCTGTGTTTGCAGAAAGGCATTGAAATTGATTTCTTCCTGTTTGATGAAGCCTTGTTGTGGCAGTTTGCCATCAGCCACCATTTCCACTACTGCTGCAATGGATGCGGCCGTGGTCCATGAGATAGCCCTCCAGGTTCTGTCATTGACTGTGATGGGCTGAAAGGAGCGGTAATATTCTTCCCTTGCCAGCGCATCACCCTTCCATCCTTCCACTACTGCGTATACCAGCACAACATCTTCAGCAACGGGAGGTTTGGCTTCGGTGAGGATTTCTTCAGTCAGTTCCCTTTTGTCTTTCAGAATCAGTTCATATAGCAGGAAGCGCATCAGTTTGGCATGGCCAGGGTAGCGGATGGTTTTGTAGTTCAGGGTATCAACTTTGCCGGCATAGGTTTCGCACATTGTTCCCAGTCCGCCTGAAGTGCTGAAAGCTTCATAATCCCGTCTAACGAAGGCACCATTTTCCTTACCCCATTGTGGATGACTTCCGCGTCGTTGATGTATTCATTGATAACACCCGCTGGCGACCAGGTGAATGAGTATGCGAGGAGTCCGTTTGGATAGCGCGGTAATGCGCCAACACGCAGTTCAATGTCCCTCAGTTTGGTAAAACGCTTGGCAAGCGGTGCCAGTCCGCACTGTGGCGCCATCACCCCTTTGGCGGTGGCTGACATTTCCAGGATGGCCTGGGTGGTGGGTACGTCTTCAGTTAGGTCGAAATAATGTACGCCATGGGCGTGGGCAATGCGGGCGATGGGCAGGTTGAGGTTATAGGGCATGCAGGAGACGACGGCATCAAACTGCGGGATGGTTTTATCGAGCAGGGTGAGGTCGTTGATATCGCCCTGAATGCAATCAAAGCCAGGATGCTGGGAGGGTATCTGTTTGTCGAAGCCGGTTACTGCAAAACGTTTGTTCAGTAAAATGCCTACCAAGGTACCTACTTTCCCCATGCCAAAAACGAGTATCGTTTTCATGTGAAAAATTGAAAGGTTGTAAAAATGAAAGTTTAAAACACGGAAACCTGTGGTTAGTTATGGCACATGTGAACAGGCCGACCGCAGGTAGGCGAGCAGGGAGCGTTGTCTTGCGAGGTCGGTGTTCACTGGAGGGAATTTTATCACATAAAGTTACGGAAATCTTCAGAAATCATTTGCAAGCTTGCAGGACATGCAAACGCCTTCTACCAAGTCTTACCATTGCATTTGTAAGCCGTTGTTGGCCAAAACACTCAAAAAAATCACCATGAACAAGAAAAAGACCATTTACCACCTTGTAGTAGACAAGAGTGGATCCATGTCAGATTGCATTGCAGGAACCATAGAAGGGTTCAATGAACAGCTTGCCAGTATCAGGAAGTTGGGGGAAGAATTTCCGGAGCAGGAGATGGTGATCGGACTCACCACTTTCAACGGAAGGGTGGAACACAAGTTTGTTTGTAAGCCAGCTTCGGAGGCCTATTTGATGAATAGACAAAATTACGTGCCCTCCGGAAGCACAGCTTTGTTGGATGCTATTGGCCAGTCCATCGCAATGATCGACAAGGAGAAAGCAGTGGCAGAGCAGGAGATGCCAACTACAGTTGTGATGATCATTCTGACCGACGGGTACGAAAATTGTTCAAAGTCTTACAGCCATGCTGAAGTGCAGCAAATGATTGAAAGGAGGCAGGAGTCAGGTAGTTGGACTTTCAGCTACCTCGGTGCTACACTCGATGCCGTGGATGTGGCTGAGCGTTTATCCATCAAACGCAACAACAGCATTTCATTTGAGAAAGGCAAGATCAAGACCGAAATTTGGGATAGGGTGTCCCTTTCCATGCGCGACTATTCGTATAAAAAGGAAATGAACCAAGACCTGTCTGATTTATTTTAGTTGCAGTATTTTACGGGTATAATCATTTAAAAAACACCATGGAAATAAACCTAATCAAAAGCAGTGGTTTGTCGAAGGAGGTCTTCACGCAGGTGATGGACCTCCTTCAGTCCATTGACGGACCATTGCAATTTACCTGCGATCCAGCTTCTGTAACTGATTTTTCTGATGATGAAATTGAAATCCGACGGTTTTACCATCCAGAAGATTTCAGGAAAAAGAAATTGCCTCCGCAATACCACACTGAAATGAATTACAGTATCAGTAAACCTGAGTTTATTCATACAGCTTCCTGGGAAACGTTGTTCGACAAGTGTACCAGATACCGCAGGCAGCATGGTATTGCAAATGATGCTTTTGTGATTCTCCTGACAGCTGTTTCCAATAAGTATAATTGGTTTTCAGCAGCCAATCCGGATAATCCTTACGATGGGTTTGTGCATACGGAGGACTGGGATCACTACCTCGATAGCGCTTCAGCATTTCCCATAGCGTATGAGGTGTTGGCTTTGGTTTTGCAGAAGTTCATGTTCAAGGATAAGACGGATATGAAACGGCTGGTTCATGAGCATCCATTGGGATGTGTCAATGACCTGTGTATGGATAAGCGTCAGATCATCCTCAAGCTGCGGACAGCCGACATTTGCAGGTCCTGCATGGCGGCGCTGCGCAACGGACTTTCAGACCAGTACATCAAACATGCGCGCGGCATCATGGAGTCATTGCGGTTGAAAATGTTGCTTAGTCAAAATTTTCTACAGGATAGTTTGCCAAGCAGGATGCATATAGATCGATACAAAAGAATCTGGCTTACAGATTTCGGTAACCTGGAGCTCAGGTTGAATCCAACCGAAAAGAGCCTTTACCTTTTCTACCTGCGGCACACTGAAGGAGTAGCCATTGGTGCCCTTCCTCAGCACAAAAATGAGATTTTTGAACTCTACAGCAGCTTGTCGCTCACCGGAAACCGGGCAGATATGCAGCAACGGGTAGAT
>JBDLUZ010000323.1:0-2707 GCA_039805045.1 Bacteroidota bacterium
CCTGAAAGGAAGGGCAGGTGGCTGGCCGCATATGTTCAGCGAAGGCCATCCCTGGAACCCACAAAGCGAAAAAGCACAAACTGCACTGGCCTATTATGACGTAGTTAACTTTGCCAGGCAAGTTAACATCGAAGGATATTACAGCTGGGGCTTCAATGACGAAACTTGTCCGCCTACTTCATTTTACGCCGCCTACAATGTGGTGAATGCGCCTAAGCAGGCGAATATTTTCCATGATACCGGTCACTGGACTTATCCCGAATAGCGACAGGCTATGAACCAGTGGCTTTTGTCTAAAATCAGGCCCTGATCAGGGTTTTGCAGGCCAATCGGTTTCGATGCCCTGGGATCTGATGAAATCCTGGAATTCCCTCAGGTAAACATTATTTTCCCTGATTTCCCTGGGAGTCAGTTTCTTTTGTTTGGCAAATGCGACCAGACAACCTACCGCTTCACCTATGCTCCACTCTACAGGGTGTAGTCTGTAACAACCATTGGTATGTTCTTACAGGCAGGCAGCAAGTTCTCGGTAGCTACCGGAATCAGGGCTCCCAGTGGTATCTGAAAAGGAACTGATGGGAAGTCTATGTAGTTGTCTCCCGTCGAACTTGGATGCAGGTCTATGTGGTAATAACCGATCCCCACGCTGTCTTCGAAGGCTACTGCACCTCCGTTGCATTTCTGAGCCGGATTGGCGGCAGATTGTTCCTTCCCCACATGTGCCTCCGTAACAGTGAATAAAGCCTTTACTCTCCTTGATTCACGTACATAGGGATATTTGGCGAGTCCGTCTTCAGTGCCCATGATGTCTTTTCTGAGCCTCAAACCGGGCCAGCCTTTTCCACCATCCGGTCTTGGGGCTTCTGTTTGCAGCCAATATAGCAAAGACAGGCTGAGTTGTTTGGCCCGGTTCACATGTTTGTTGAATTCTTTTGGGCTCACATCCACAATATTTCCAAGCATATAATCATTCTGTGGCCAGTTAACCAGGCTGATGTCTCCAGGATAAAATCCTTTTGTAAAATTGTTTTTATGAATGATGCGCCTGTAATTCCACAAGTTCAACTTATCACCGGTTGCTATTCCTTCTGGATGGAAACCCAATGCTTTGGGTTGAAGGGTTGACGGACTGGAGTAGTTGAGGTCGAGTAATTTTCCAGACCATGCCGGCGTCAACGGGGGAATGTGGTTTTTCCAGAATGGGTATTCAGCCGGTTGCTCAATTACATGGTTCTCTCCCGGGAGATAATCAATAGCAAAACACATTGTGAAGGCCTGGTTGTTTGCCGCATTGCCTTTTTCAGGTGCATGCCATTCTCCTGTTTCAGCTTTGGATTCTGTTCCTGTTTGGTAGGCTGTTCCAGTAATGGGCAATAAATCACCCAGTTCCGTTGCATCCACAAAGATGGGTGCAGCAAGGGTAATGCTTTTATCTGATGCTATGTGCCTGAAGGTGATGGTATTTACAGTGTTGTTATTTTTTGAAGCTTTCACCGGACTGAATCCTGTGAGGATGGTTAGTTTTCCTGTACTCTCGAAAGGCGCCAGCATGCCCTGCAGTACGGCAAGGGCCACCCTGGGTTCATGACATATTCTCGACACAGCACCATCGCCGGGATTCAGGTTTGTCCGGGCTTTAGCAGCATCCGTAAGCGGATAATAGGTTTTATAGTATTGCCTCACACCCTCACGGAATGCCCTATAGCTGGGAGGTGCACCATGGGTTTCAATCCATGGATGTTCATCAGGCGGCACACCTTGTGAGGTAATTTGTCCGCCAATCCAGTCAGTCTCTTCAGTCAAAATAACAGTAAGTCCATTTCTCAAAGCTGCGAGCGCTGTGGCTATGCCTCCAAGTCCGCCTCCGGCAACAATCAGGTCTGCTTCAAGAGTACCTGTTTTGCCATCGAACGATGGGTTAAGCTTGTTTTCATTTGCTACCAGTTGTCCCGTTGCCAGTGTGCCCGCAACAGTGGCAAACGCTCCAATAAAGTTTCTTCTTTCCATGAACTTGTATTCTTTTGGCAAACTATTGATTTTACAGGAAATCATCAAGAAAGGATTCCCTTGCTATTTTAATAAAATCAGTACCTTAAACATCTAAATAATTGTTATGCATTCAGAACATAAGGGTCGCGGTCTTTTCGGCATATCACTCACGGCGGCGCTGGCAGGATTTATTTTCGGATTCGACATGGTCGTGATCTCCGGTGCTGATAAAGACATACAGGCTTTATGGAACACATCAGCCTGGTTTCATGGTTTTTTTATCATGTCGATGGCACTCTGGGGAACGGTGATAGGTTCTGTGTTTGGCGGTGGCCCTACAGACCGGTACGGGCGTAAAAAAGTCCTTTTGCTGGTGGGCTTGCTTTTCACCCTTTCTGCTATAGGCTCAGCACTTGCGCAGGATCCCTATACATTTTCTTTTTTCCGCTTGATTGGCGGCATCGGCATCGGCATTTCATCAGTGGCCGCACCAACCTACATTTCAGAGATTTCCACACCTGCCTCCAGGGGCAGGTTGGTTGCCATGTACCAGTTCAATATTGTGTTCGGTATTCTGGTAGCATATCTGTCCAACTACCTGCTTTCAGGGTTTGGTGGAGATAACGATTGGCGTTGGATGTTGGGAGTGATGACCATTCCGGCATTGGTTTATTCCATCATGGTATTTGGCATCCCTGAGAGTCCGCGTTGGTTGATT
>JBDLUZ010000324.1:0-3137 GCA_039805045.1 Bacteroidota bacterium
AGATTTTTCTTTTGTGGTGTAGGCTCACATACTGTGAATGATTTATTATTGTAGTTTATGGTATAGCCTTTACCGTCTAGCTCTACACCAACATTTACATGATCAGGATAACTTAATACAATCATTGGCAGGTTATAAATTTCTTTTACCAAGTAAAAGAATAAGGCCGCCCTGTCTTCACAGTCACTTTTTTCATATAAGAGGGTTTCTTCTGGACTCAATCTTTTTTCCCTACCAAATACTTCTGTGTCATTGGCAAAATCAAATGCGGTTCTTGTAAAATACATCAATAATTCTACGCCTTTTTTAACAGGTAAATTTTTGAGTTTAACCTTAAGGTTGTTTATTAATGATGCGCTGGTAATGTTGTTGATTGGAATATTGAATTGAGATTCGTAACTGGTTACAGGGTAGTTTGTAAAATAATTCCTCATCTCCTCATTCACCATCACAGGTATAGCATAAGACCTGGATTTGTATTGAAATTGTAATATTTTTTCAGTGACCTTATCCTGAGGAAATGCAGGAATACTTGCAATTGAAAACCTGAATTGTTTCCCATTTTCATTGTTTAGACTCCTGAGTTTTAAAGATGCAAATGGTAGGGACTCAGCATAATTAAAATCATGGTAGTTTATGCATACATAGTTTTCGCCCTGAAACATTTTTATGGGCAGGTTAAAAATCTCATCGTTTGTTTTGATATACAATAAAAATGATTTCCCATCCCAGCCTATCAAAGGGGAATAACCAAGATTTTCCAGCAGATTTGCTTTTGTCAAGGTGTAGACATTGAAGTCAGTTGATTTCGGAGAAATCACATTAGCACATTTTCTGATTAGCTGATAAGTTAGCCAATCAAGTTGCATATCTCTCTTTGTTTCTTCAATTATCTTTTTTACGTCTTTTGTTTTATTGCCAATTTCAGCCATAATCGCTTCAATATCAATGTTTCCACTGTCTTTGAATGACTGAATTACAGGATATTTATAATTAAATGAAATATTCTTTCCCCAAAAGTCCAGGTTTGACAAATTATATGTTTCCTGTGCCCGGGTTGAAATTACCCCAGATATTACAATAATCAGGCTACATATAGTTTTTAATCTGTTCATTCTTACAAAAAGCAATAGTTAAATTTAACAAAAAAATAATATTGAAACAAATTTCACACATATAACAGGATAATTAGATCGCATGTCTATGATTTTCCGGGTGTATTATTTTTTTGTAAAATCCTGATTTTCTGTGTGTTCATTGTAACATTAGCTTTAGTTTAGTGGTATGTCCAGACCAAATTTTGTACAAAGGGATATCAGTTGGCTTGCTTTCAATGCCAGGGTCTTACAGGAGGCAAACGACATAACTGTTCCATTAAAGGAAAGGATTCGGTTTTTGGGTATATTCTCCAATAACATGGATGAATTTTTTAGGGTACGTGTGGCAACGCTTAAAAGGATGGAGGAGTATGAAACTGGAAAGAAACGGTTGCAGATGCATATGGAGGAAACGCCGAGTTTGGTTTTGAATGAGATTCAGCATGTTGTATTGAAGCAACAGAATGAGTTTGATAGAATCTGGGAACATATACAGTTGCAGCTAAAAAAGCAGCATATTTTTTTAAAAACCGACAAACAGCTTAGTGCCAGCCAAAAATTTTTTGTAATTGATTATTTTGAAAGAAATGTAAGGGCCAACATTATACCTCTCATGATTGAGAGTTTACCAGAATTGCCTTATCTCAGGGATAAAAGTATATATCTTGGCGTGGTTATGCAAAAGCATGACTCTGCTTACAAGCAGCAATATGCCTTGATAGAGATACCTTCAAAAGCTCTCGGTAGATTTCTACAGTTACCAACATCAAAAAAGGAAACCCATATTATTCTGCTTGAGGATATTATCAGGGTCAATCTGCCGTTTATATTTTCTTATTTTGGGTTTGATCATTTTGATGCGCATATTTTCAAGGTAACAAAAGATGCAGAAATTGATCTTGACGCTGATGTGAGTACTTCTTTGGTTGAGAAAATGCAAAAGGGACTTAAAAACCGCCGTAAAGGGAAGCCTGTTCGGTTTGTTTATGATAAGGCCATGAACAGTGGTTTGCTGAATTACCTAATTAAGAAACTTAAATTAGACAGAAAGTCAAGTATCATACCTGGAGGCAGAATTCACAATTTCAAGCATTTCATGGATTTTCCTGATGTATTTACAGATACATCCAGAAAGATGCAGCCAATACCCCATCCGGCCCTTCAAAAGGCCATCCGGGTTACTGATGTGATTGATAAGCGGGATATTCTCCTGCATTTTCCATACCATTCTTTTTCAGCTATTATTGACTTGTTGCGTGAAGCAGCAATAGATCCGGATGTGCGTTCTATCAAAATCACCGCTTACAGGCTTGCATCTGATTCAAAAGTTGTAAATGCACTTGTGAATGCTGCCAGAAATGGCAAGCAAGTGGAAGTTATGCTAGAGCTGAAGGCAAGGTTTGATGAAGAGGCGAATCTTGAATGGAAAAATGTACTGGAAGATGAAGGCGTTAAGGTTATAATTGGCATACCTAACATGAAAGTTCATGCCAAAGTCTGTATCATTAAAAAGAGGAGAGGTAATAAAACGATACAATATGGCTTTGTGAGTACGGGCAACTTGAACGAGAAATCGTCTAATTTTTATGGGGATCATTGTCTGCTTACATCAAACAGGGGAATTATGGCAGACATCAACCGGATATTCCATTATCTTGAAAATCCGGTACTCCATGCCCAAAGTTTAGTTGAATGTAAGACACTGATGGTAAGTCCGGTTGGTATGCGTAGATCGCTTATTCAGCTAATAGATTTTGAGATTAGAGAAGCTAAAAAAGGGCGTCCATCTGGTATGACTTTGAAGCTGAATTCACTCAGTGATATTTCTTTGGTTGAAAAGCTCAATCAGGCAGCTCAAAGTGGCGTTAAGGTTAATCTGATAATCAGGGGTATATATTCTGCCAAATTAGGTCAGAAGAAAAAGAAAACCGCTATTCATGCTGTAAGCATTGTGGATGAATTTCTTGAACACGCCCGGGTATTGATTTTTTATAATGCAGGTAATGAGCGTATGTATATTTCCAGTGCAGACTGGATGGT
>JBDLUZ010000325.1:0-2871 GCA_039805045.1 Bacteroidota bacterium
TCAAAAAAATATGAAGGAATTGGCGGAAATCTTTTTGCGTTTGCCTGCAAATATTCACAAGTAATTGGGTATGATGGAGTTGTAGCATTCTACGCAAAAACAAATCTTATTGACCATTATTCAGTAACTTTAAGAGCTAGCCTTTTTAAAAATCAAAAAATGTTGATATTTAAAAAAGATGCTGAATTTCTTATAAACAAATACTTTAAAGATGAAGAAAAATAAGAAAACTGAAATTTTTGATGATATTGAATGCCATGTATTACAGATAGAAAATACTCCAGAAATGGATAGGGAAACTTCGGCCTTCATCAAAGCCTACAAGGAAAAAATGGCGGCGGCTGAGAAGAAAAAGGCGGCTAAAAAACAAGCTAAATTGATCAAGTGTTACATGAAATAGTTGCAAGAATAGCAACCTATTTACATCAACTCTGGTATTGAAAATCAAGTAAGATTAAGCTGTCTTTCCCTCAATAATTATCTTAATCATATACCTTAACAACAGAACAGGCAAGAGGATGTTTTCTCTTTGATCCAGAAACCCACCAGAACCACTTTAGTGTAATGAAGAAAACTTACTGAGGCACTCCGACAGGGCGGACGGGGTGGTCTAAAACTCAATCAGGACAAGGTGGTCTAAAATTTAAACAGGCATGTAGAGATGATTAAAAACAAACAAGCACGAGTTTTTATTGTAAACCCATGCCAGGATTAATTATTTCAACTGTAAACTTTTTTTAGGACAAGTCTTATATTAAGATATCAAAAATATTAAAGGTTTCTAAATTTGGAAACATATATTTATCCTGTCTCTGCGTTTTATATTTTTACTGTTGTAAATGAACGCTTTATGTGATAGTCATATTTTGTAAATTCAAATAGATTGCCGTTCGGCAATACGGACTGGCCTCCTAAGTTTGTATCTTGACAGACCTAATCAAACAACCTAAGATGAACTTTAACAATGACGAAATAAAAAAAATTGCAACAACCTTTGTTCACTCTTCCATTAAAGACGAAATACCCAATGGATATTGCTTTTCAATCTGTTTCCCCCTATCAATATTACTTTCGATCCTAAAAATAAAGAATAAGGTCGCCGTAGGAAATGCTTTCATAAATAAAATGAATGTTTCACATTTTTGGATAAAATTTGAAGCAGATGATATGATTCTTGATCCAACGATCAGGCAATTCGATACTTCAAAAGACCTTATTTATTTAGGTAAGATCAATGACGATGAAATAACAAAACAGTATGTTGAATTAAATAATATTGGGGAGCAAGATTTTCACGAAATTTATGAAAATTGGTCCGCCCCTCTGTATGAAAAGGAAGATAGGATTCTCAGATCAAAAAAATTTGAGGATAAAATGAATTTGACTAACATTAAAATTGCAAGCAGTTTTATTGCAGGTATTAGGGAATATGGCTTAGAGGACCAGATTTTACATAATGAATTTGCAAAATTATATTTAAAATCTATAGAATATAATTTACGCTGCCGCTTAAAAGATGGCATTCAAAATTCCAGCTACGATTTGAATGAAAAATTTTATAATGACTTAGTTGACATCATATCAACATTCAACTAGCACTTGTTTAAACTTAGTACTCTTATTTAATTATGTTCTTTAAAAACAGATTTTGCCAGATGTAATTTTTGTTTATGCAGATATAGGATTTATTCTGATTTGTCCACCAATTGCTTTTAAAACTTTCATGATAGTAGAAAATTGTGGTTTAGCGCCATCAGATAATGCTTTGTATAAACTTGGTCTGCTCATTCCTGTTTCTTCCGCTATTCTGGTCATTCCAATTGCCTTAGCAATATGGCCAATCGCAGTAACAATTTCATCATCATTCCCTTCTTCTAACACTGCATTTAAATATTCAGCAATCATTTCGTTGCTATCTAAATAATCTGCGATATCAAACTTTGAGGTTTGCAATCGTTTCAAACTGTATTCATTTGGATACAAATTTACAACAAGTTTTTTGATCAAAGAAAACTCGGTTTGTATCAAAGTGGAAAATCACGTTTCTCTCCGGTGTTTTCACATTTGAGATACTATGGCTTGCTGGCATCTTTGGAACATGAATGATTGAGCATTATTCAGTAACTTTAGGTGCAATGTTATTCTCCAATAACAAGATGGTGATCCCTGAAAAAAACGCCTATTTATTCGTTTGCAAATACTTTGCACATGAAAAAAAATGAAATACATCCTGAACTGCTGAATATTGATCGAATGAAGTCAAAACCTTTTACAAAGAAAGATTTTGAAGGAGTTTCTGCGTTTATTAAGAAGAACAAGGAAAAAAATGATTTCGATGATATTGAATGTGATGTATTACAAGTCAAGCTAACGCGGGAATCAGATAGGGAAGCTTCTGAATTCATCAAAGCTTACAAGGAAAAAATGGCGGCGGCAGAGAAGAAAAAGGCTGCTAAAAAACAATCTGCTGTAAAAAACAATTGACTAGGATAGTTTAAGTTTTTTGATCTGATCAAATGGCAAAATGGGCCTCTCCACATTGAAATCTGCTGAATATCGCGTTTCAATGGGCGAAAAATCTCTGCAATTGTCTGTGTTTTTCTCATGGCCATGCATTTCAGTGGTAGCATCTTTGGCCAATGAAAAGAGTGTTACTGAGGCCTACTGCAGATCTGGTGTTCAAACGGATATTCGGTAAAGAGAAGGAGATTGCAATTGAATTTATCAACCTGTTCATCAATCCACCAAAACCTGTAGTGGACATCACATTTTTGGAACAGGAAATGCTTGCAGAATTGCGATATGGAAAAGTGTCGGTCGTGGATATTCGTTGCACAGACAGTAATAACCAGCATTTCATCCTGGAGATGC
>JBDLUZ010000326.1:0-2760 GCA_039805045.1 Bacteroidota bacterium
TTGAAATGAAAATTCAGACACAGATCGCTCAGCATTTATGGCCAGATAATTTCGTTTAGTTTCATCACAGCATAACAACATCTTATTTTCCAAATCAATAAAATCATCAGACTTGAAGATGTAGCCGTTTATACCTTCCTTTACTATATCATGCGCACAACCACACTTAGTACTTACTAAAACAGGTGTTCCGGAAGCCAGGGCCTCATTGACAGAAAGACCCCACGTCTCACCTGGACCTTTAGATGGCAATACAAACACGCTGGCCAACCTATAAAATAGCTTGATGCTTTGCTGATCCTGAAAAGGGAAAAGATGAATCCTACTCCTAATTGAATCATTCAGGTTACTGATTTGCCTTTTGATTGCTGACTCCAGGATGCCATCGCCAACAACAATGAGTCTTACATGATGCTTTTGCATGGCAACTTTGTGAAATGCCTTAATCAATAACAAAGGATTTTTCTTATCAATAAATTTACCGGCAAATAGAAAAACAACATCCTTAGCCTCTATTCGAAATACAGAAAAACGCAGATTATCAACTGCATGGGCACACCGGACAATTTGTGCTTCTTTTACGCCTGACTTTATGAAATAGGCATCAGAAGCAGAACCCGGACTAAGAACATAATCCACATTCCTGTAAACCCATTTGAGGATAGCATACCTTAGAAATACTTTGAATGGATTTGCTTCTTCATCATCTATACTTGTGGAATCTCCCCTGAAAATAACAGATATTTTTCCTTTGTAATGCAACATCATCATTAAATGACTAAAGTAATTCCAGCCGAAAATGATGATGAGTGTAGGCTTGTAAGCCTCTGCCTTTTCAATTATCCCAGGATTAATAATAGAAAAAAATGAGGAGAGCTTATTAACAAATGTATACTTTTTTAAAAATTCATACTTATACCCTTTCAATAAATCAATATTCCATGACCGCTTCTTCCCAAATCCAATATCAAAATCCTCCCCATCCGCTTTACCACTGGTATAAAAAATATTTAAGTCATATTCCCCATTGCCAGCAAGAAATTCAAATAATGGAGCATGATACTGTACCGGATGTGTTGTGATAATCAGGATTCTGTGCAACAAAAAAACAATATTAAATTATGACCTATTGATTGCATGCATAATGGAAGCAAGAGGACTGATTAAATGTTCAACAGAAAACAACTCAACCTTTTCTTGTATGAATGTCCATTCCTTGTTGATTGTTTTCAACTTCCATGATTTAAATTTCATTTCGATCTCACTGCAGAATATATCCTGTGGCAATTTTTCGTCATATTCACATACAGTCCCCCATTCTGCTGAACGAATTACATCATTTACAGAACACTCCCTGTGCAAAAGAGCAAAAACAGGAGTTTTCATTATAATAGCATTGAATAACTTACTGGGGGTGTAATGCGGTTCAGTGCTACCCAAAATAAATACTCCGGCAGCATCTCGAACATGTGCAAGAACGTCAAAATAAGACATGCGCAAAGGATGCTCAATGATTACCTGACTACTTAAGCCATATTGATGAGCCAATTGAGCTATAGATGACTCATTTGCATCTCCATGATTTTTTCCAGTTCCAATAAAATGAATACAGATATCTGAAAATAATACCGGATTCCTGGCAATCACTTTAAAAAAAGCTACAATTAATTCCATCGATTTGGGCAAAAAAGCACCAGCGTACACAAGTCTTATTTTAGTATCGTTCCGATACAAATACCCATGCTTGTTTAACCTTGTTAAAACATCCCGCTCTGACTTATCCCATCCATATGGCAGCGCATAAGTTTTTACAGTTGAAGTCAAATGTGGATTTCTCTTCAAAACAGGATTGTAATAGGATTCTGACACTCCGGTAATCAATGAAGATTCAGAAACAGCCCATGGTTCAAGTATCTTGGCTACAACAGTAGAGAACCAGTGTCGGCTGAATTTCTTTTCTGAACCAGGGAAATAATGGACCCATGGATCGATATAATCAACACCATATCTGATGCCAAAACGCATGGAAAGGACTTTTCCAATAAGCGCCAGATAAAAAGAGGGAATAAAAATATAAACAAAATCAATCTTTTCCTGCTTAATCAACTTTGAAGCCCTATGTATTAGTTGAAAAAAACCCCTCAAACCAACATCACCAATTATCCTTGGTTTTGTAACAGGAAGTGCTGAGACCTTCTCAATACGCTGACCATCGGGTATGAGTGCCAGTAATTCAGGATCTGGCTTCTCTTCATAATATCGGTCATCTACGGTCAATACAATGGGGTCCCAACCAAATTTCGGCAAGTGATTGGCAAAGAACCTTACCCTGTGGACAGCCGTGAGGTTTGAAGGCGGATAATGAGATGCTATAAGCAGTACCCTTGCGATTATTTATTTGTTTAATACTCCTTCAACCAGACCAATGATCTTTTGCTCCTGAACCTTCCAATCATATTTCCCCATCTCAATAACGCGTTCGTTCACATGCCTGATAAGTAGATTACGGATTACTTCTGTGCTATAAGCTAACTTTTCAGTATCAATATATGAAATACAGTCACTAAAATCAGGTTTCAATTCCATATGACCTTTCGTAGAAGTTGCGATAACATGCAAATTAAGCTGCAGATAAAGCAGAATCTTGTTTGATATAGTTAAATCCCGACTAGGCGGAAAAGAATGCTCTAAAGCGAGCCCGTATTCAAATTGTTTAACAAATCTTAGCATATCACTGTGCTTCATCAAACCATGAATGAT
>JBDLUZ010000327.1:0-4223 GCA_039805045.1 Bacteroidota bacterium
ACGAAATAAATACGGCCTGCCTTCATACACCCAACTTAACCTAGACATCCGTTACGATTTCAAAGGATGGCTGCAGGGACTGAATACACAACTGCTTATTTACCACAAATGGAAAACAGAGGATGGTGAATTGGCTGAAAAATACCTGATCAACAAAGTCAATATGCAGGGCTGGAATATTGTGCTGAACTATAATTTCTAAGCAATGTGACATTTATCACCATCGGTCTTAATTATCAAGAATATATTAGTACTTACTTTAACCGATTTTTGCCATGGCTAAACAAAACTGGATACTGATTGCTATACTCTCAGCACTTTTTCTCCTGATCTTCAAGGAAATCACAGAAGCAGTCAATGCACCCAAGAAAACTATACCTGAAGTGCCCAGTGAGGGGTGGACTGCCCCTTCTCTATACCTCGACCGTGAACTGGAAGGTGAGAAAAGGGAACTTGTTATCTATGGTGAAGAACTTATTGTAAATACAGCCCGTTACCTGGGTCCGAAAGGCAGCGTAGCAGCTATCACCAATGGCATGAACTGTCAAAATTGTCACCTCAATGGTGGTCGCAAAACCTGGGGCAACAACTACGGTGCAGTGGCTGCCAACTATCCCAAATTCCGCGACCGCAGCGGGAGTACTGAAACAATTTATAAAAGAGTAAGCGACTGTATGGAACGTAGCCTGAACGGCAAAACGCTCGATAGTACAACACGGGAAATGAAAGCCATGATGGCCTATATTGAATGGGTTGGTCATGCTGTTCCCAAAGATTCTGTACCCGAAGGTTCCGGTATAAAACCTCCCAAATACCTCGACCGTGCCGCGAGCCCAGAAAAAGGACAGGAAGTATATGCGGCTAAATGTGTGTCCTGTCATGGCGCCAATGGAGAAGGTGTTATGGCAGCAGATGGATTAGCTTATACATATCCACCGCTGTGGGGAGCCAACAGCTACAATTCAGGAGCTGGTCTCTTCAGGCTTTCGCGCTTCGCCGGTTATGTGCGAGACAATATGCCACTGAATCAGGCTACTCACAGTACTCCCAGTTTAAGCGATGCTGAAGCATGGGATGTGGCCGCATTTGTCAACTCCAGACCCAGACCTTCAAAAGACCTTTCGGGCGACTGGCCCAATATCGCCAAAAAACCGGTTGACCACCCCTTTGGTCCATATGCCGATGGTTTCTCAGAAGAGCAACACAAATTCGGTCCGTTCCAACCAATCATCGACGCCAGAAAAAAATAAAAATAGAACCTGCAAGCTTACCTTAAAGGTTACTTAAACTTTTATCATATAAATATCAACGATGCCACACATTCAAAACTGCTCATGTTCAGCCTGCCACCAGGAAGCCATCAGCAAAGCAGAAAAAGACCTGCATGTTCAACTGTCAGAAAACAGTCGACGCGAATTCTTCCGGAAATCTGCTAAACTGGGCATGGGTCTGGGTATTGGTGGCGGATTGATTGCTCCCATGGCCGCTTCCGCCCTTCAAGGCGAGGAAAGTGCGTATAAGACAAAAAACATGGAACAAAACAAGGCGGTCAGAGACGGAAAAGCCACCATGCTTACCCTTCTGCAAACAGCCGATATCCATGCGCAGCTTATGGTGCACGATGAGTTTTTCGTTGAAAATGGCAAAAGTGTCTATAAAAAAAGGGGGGGCTATGCCACGTTGAAATCGATGATCAACACCATCCGGAACAAAAACCTGGCGCATACCCTTCTGATTGACGGAGGCGACTGCTTTCAGGGTGGTGGTGTCGCAGCCATGAGTGAAGGCAAGGCAATTGTTCCGCTTATGAATAATATCGGCTACGACATCATGCTGCCGGGTAACTGGGAAGTGGTATATGGTAAGGAAATGATGATGAAAGACATGTTTGCTTACGACGGTGTAAAGGTCTGTGCAAACATGTTTCACGATACCAACGACGATATGAAGGGTGATTTGATTTTCCCCCCATACTTTGTTAAACACATAGCGGGTATCAAAATAGGTTTTATCGGTTACAATGATCCGCTTACTCCAAAACGTCAGTCTCCTGCTTACAGCGATGGTATTAAATTTACCATGCCTGAACTGAACGTGGCCAAATACGTCAAAATTTTGCGTGAATATGAGCAATGCGACATGGTTTTTCTGCTGACGCACATGGGCTTGGCGCAACAGGTTGGTCTGGCCAATATGCCACATGTAAAAGGAGTGGATTATATCCTGGGTGCTGACACGCACGAACGCGTCAGAACGCCAATTCAGGGTGTTTCATACCAAAGTAACCGAACCCGGTGCCTTTGGCTCTTTCTTGGCTAAACTGGATATTGTCATTGAAGATGGTGTGGTGAAAGACCATTCTTACCAGCTGATGGATGTTGATCCCGGCGTTTATGGTGAAGATGAAGAAATGAAAAGGTTGGTAACCAAAGCCCGTGAGCCCTACAAAAAGGAACTCGACAGGGTAATCGGACAAACCAAAACGCCCCTGCAGCGCTATTATGTGATTGAAACCCCAATGGATAACTTCATCACGGATGCCATCATGTGGAAATTCAAGCCGGATATCGCACTGAGTAATGGTTTCAGATTCTGTCCACCTCTTGTTCCGGATGCCAAAACAGGTGTGGCAGATATCACCATGGACTTCCTGTGGAGCATGCTGCCGGTAGACAGCGAAGCCAAAAAAGGCATCATCACTGGGCAGCAACTGTGGGGATGGATGGAAAAAGAATTGCAAAACGCCTTTGCCAAAGATCCGGCTAAACGTTTTGGCGGTTGGGTTGTCCGTTTCAAAGGCATGGAAGTCAACTTCACCATCGGCAATGATGCCGGAAAACGGGTGAACTGGATCAAAGTGGCGGGTAAACCCCTTGTTATGGAAAAGGAATATAGCTTTGTGGCCTGTGAACGGGAGGGCGATCCGGATACCACCATCTGCCGGGTGGAAGGAGTTAAAGAACCAAAAAGACTGGGAGCCACACTTCACAGTGTTATTGAAGAATACTTAAAAACCCATTCGCCGGTTGCTCCAAAAATGGAAGGACGCTGTACAGCTACCGATGCACCCAATACCCTGCTCACCCAGCTGATGGGTTTCGGCTATGAATTCAGGTAATGGATACTTTTAATAAAATAAAAATCCGGTAGCTTATCACTACCGGATTTTTTTATCCCCTTGTGGGTGTATTATCAGTTATTGAAGATGTAACGCACACCAAGCTGGATCTGGTAAACATCACCCAGTGTTTTGGAGTCTACAAATGCGTCTTTCAACAACACGGTTGAACCATTCCTACACCCCATTTGTTGTTGATCAAGTTGCCGAAGTTGATGAAATCAGCACGGAGGCGGATTGTATTGGCTTTTTGTTGCTTGCCGGTCTTCACAAAGAAATCCTGCTCAATAGCAAAATCAAAACGTGTCAGCCATGGAGCCTCTCCACCATTACGCTCTGCGTATTGACCCCTTCTGTTTTTCAAATATGGATGGGCATCAATGTAGGCACTGAATGCCGCAGCCTGCTGGTCTCTGGTAAATGTGTTTGTACCAACAGTCTGATCTTGGAAGATCAGGTTACTGCCTGCAGCTGGAACATAGATGAGGTCATTGAACTGTCCGTCTCCATTCACGTCACTGCTGTAAGTATAAGATACTTTGAAACCACTTGCTGATACCATACCCAGTGAGAAAGTAGTGGAACCACCGAATTTACCGCCGTAATTGAGCCTGTAGTTAACATAACCCATGAAACGATGGCGGAGATCATTATCAGAAAAACCTTCTCTGAGGTAATTTAAGCCATAGATACTTGGTGTACTGGCATTAACTGTGCTTGCTACAGAAGCGAGATCAGTAGCCTTGGCATTGGTATATGCAATCACACCTCCAAAGTTTTTGGTTACTGGCTTCTCCAATTTGGCAGTCAGCGAATAAGAATAACCTGCGTTGTTATTGGTCAGCACAAAGGCATTACCTATACCCGGATTAATGAAACGTGCATTTGTAGCAGCTGCTCCGGAAAGGTCAAGTGCCGGATAGATTTCCCTGTTGTCTCCACCTGCGAAATTGCCGGAAGGACGTTTCAGGTTCATATCTTCATAATGAAGCATATTGATATTCTTATTATAAATAGCTTCGAGGGTACCAATTACACCCCATCCGAGTTTCTGATCAACAGCTACATTGCTTTTCCAGATTTGAGGAAACTTCAAATCCTGATC
>JBDLUZ010000328.1:0-2563 GCA_039805045.1 Bacteroidota bacterium
ACCAACGAAGGAACAAAGGCCTGGGATAAGTCTACCGGAATGCTGTCTGTTTGGATTTTGAGTATGCTCAACGCCTCAGATGCCACCACCATTTTTATACCCTACAAGCAGGGCGACAGCAGCCAGTTGGGAAAAACTGTTACCGATGATTATTTTGGCAAAGTGCCTGCAGACAGATTAAAGGTAAACGATGGATTAATCAGATTCAAGGCCGATGGTAATTACAGGAGTAAAATCGGATTGTCACCACAGCGAGCCCTGCCCATTGCTGCCAGTTATGATGCACGCAATCAGGTGTTGACACTTGCACAGTTCACCTTGGGTAGTTCAACTGATTATGTCAATTCCCTCTGGGAAATCCAGCAGGAACCCTTTAAGGGCGATGCTGTGAATGCGTATAACGACGGACCTGTAAATGGTCAGCAAATGGGACGATTCTATGAAATCGAAAGCTCTTCGTCTGCTGCTGCATTAAAGCCGGGTGAAAGTCTGACACATATCCACCGTACTTTTCACCTCAAAGGCAGTGCCGAACAGCTCAATCAAGTTGTGATGAAACTGTTCGGCATAGGACTTGAGCAGGTAATCCTGCAATGATTTATTTCAGTGATTTCAGGTACTGCAGACTCTGCGGAACCTGTTGCATGACGCGGGTGGATTCATCTTCAATAAAGTAGTGTTTCACACCTGCTTTTTTCGCCGCTTTCATCACACCTTTGATATTCACATCACCCTTACCCAATACCACATTGGTTTCTTCATCGGCACCACCGGTATCGTTACAGGCTGTTCCGTGTTCGCGGTCTTTCAGGTGCAGCATCTTCATTCTGGATGGATATTTTTTCAGGTACGCAACGGGATCGGCACAACCCTGTTTCACCCAATAAACATCCAGTTCAAAGTTGATGTATTCGGGATTGGTTTTGGCAACAAGGTCGTCAAACAAGGTTCCTGCTGCTGAAGGGCGAAACTCGTATCCATGTGGATGGTAACAGAGGTCAAGTCCGGCTTCTTTCAATATTTTGCCGGCCCTGTTGAATCTTGCAGCAGCCTCATCCACTTCCTTCATACCAAATTCATTGCCATTGTGCCCTATCCAGAAGCAAACCACATAGGTTGCACCAAGTGCTTTGGCGTCGCTGATGGTTTTGGTGAGGTCACCATTCAGGGCATTGTAATCCACGCCGATACTCACCATTTTGTACCCCATGCCATCCAGCAGTTTTCTGTAAGATTGCACATCCATGCCATAGAGGTCTCCTCCTTCGAGTTCCCGAATGCCCATCGCACGCACCTTTTCAAGTGTGCCTTTGAGGTCTTTTTTGACTTCATTGCGAACAGAGTAAAGCTGGATACCGATTTCCTGGGCTTGGGTAGCGGCTGTGGCCAAACACAGCAGTAAGGTGATGATTTTTTTCATGTTGCTGTTTTAATAAAGTTCATTGGATTTTTCCATGGTGATGTTTTGCATTCCATTGAAGAACTGTAGGGAAGTTACGATACCTTTTTTATCACGCGAAAAAATCACTTCACGGTCATTTTCCCTGATCCAAAAAGTATTGCCTTGCAGCCAATGCAATTCCGTAGTTGTCTTGAATTCCGGATCTTCCATCATGAGCCTGTTTCCCTTTTGGATGATGTTGGTGGTGCTCCCGAATGCATGGATGAATCTTCCTGTGAAGGCTGTAAGTGATGTGCTGTCTGCTGTTGCAGGCTTTTTCACTTCAGGTACAGTTGTTGCAATCCGTTTATTGGTGCGCACCGGTCCCATTGTTGGCACCAGGTTTTCAACCGTAAAGGAAGTCACTACTCCCGTGGCATCTCTGTTGATTTTCCAGGAGGTGAAAGGTGCAGTTTTGTCGTAAAGCCTGTCTTTCCCTGCAGCAGTGAGGGTTGTGACCACACCACTGGTTCTTTGAACGGTCACCCGGTTGAAGCTGTCAACACGGATGGTGATGAACGCGGGGATGTTACCATAATTTTTCTGCAACCTTGAACCGCTGTTTAAGGATTCATACACACCGGCAATCTCTTTCCAGGGCTGGATTTCCTGCCTTTGTTCTCTAATGGGAGTGATGCCATATAACAGAGAGACAGCCTTGTTCAAAGTTAGGCTGGCATTGGTGGTTCCTGAGTTGGAGAGCAGAATCATGTAGAGATGGTCATCTGGCATGCGGATGCCTTGTGCACGATAACCTCCGATGGCTCCGCCATGTTGGATAACGGCTTTGCCATTCAGTGGCTGAATTTCCCATTTTCAGTGTGTAAGCAGAATGCGCTGTTTGCAACAGTTCTGGCTTGATGAAGCTTGGATCATAGAGGGCCTCATCCCATTTGAGCATATCGTCAACGGTGCTTACGAGTTGTCCTGCACCATAAGCCCAATACCAGTCGTACTGTCTGCTGTTTTACCAGGCAGGGCATAATCGCTGCTGCCGAAAGCGGTTTCTGTCATGTTCAGTTTCTTCAGGATGCGTTCCCGCACAAAATCATTGAAGGGTTGTCCGGTTATTTTTTCAACAATGATGCCGGCCAGCACGAATCCTGAATTGGAATAGCTCCA
>JBDLUZ010000329.1:0-3934 GCA_039805045.1 Bacteroidota bacterium
TGGGAATGCCTTGTGCATGTTAGCCCAATTGGTATGCCTGTCGCGGCCATCCGGATTAATCACCGGATCCATGGTGATGATCATGTTGTTCAGCCATCCATTTGTTTCCTCCGTTTCAGATGCTGTAAGGTAGTAGGCCGTAAGCATGGCCGCTTCGCTGGAAGAAGGTTCATTACCATGCACATTGTAAGCCAGGTGGATCACCAATGGTATATTCGCTGTTGCACCTTGTTTCTCACCAGCAAGGTGTTGCTGTCTGATTTGTTCGATGTTTTTATGGTTGCCTGCACTGGTGAAGGTTGCTGCAATCTGACTTCTGTTTTCAAATGTCTTTCCAATCACTTCCAAAGTTACCCTGTCTGAAAGCCTGTCGAGTTCGCGAAAATAATTCACCAGCTGATCGTGACGCGTATGTTGATCACCAATGCCATATCCCAGAAATTGTTCTGGAGTTGGAATGGCGGGGTTGAAAGTGCCAGTGTTGGGATAAAAGTAGGATTCTTGTGCGCTCAGTTGGAGCAGCAAAAAGGCAAGCAGGAATGAGGTTATGGTTTTCTTCAGCATCATCGGTTTTGTTTTGTGATCAAACAGCAATCAAAGCTATACGTTTTGTGTAAATCTACTTTAGTAAATGTCTTTTCACTCCTTCCTTCGTGATTTTAACTGGCTGTATCAAACCTTGTTCATCGAAGGTTAGTTTGTCGATGCAGGTCTCACGGGAGTTTCCATCCTTTTCGGTTAATGGTCTGCGGTGGTAAACGATGTAGTGTTCGTCTTTTCCGGGAATGGAAATCACGGAATGGTGACCGGCACCAGTGGCGATGGCGGGATCCTGCTGCAGGATTTTACCAATGCGCTTGAATGGTCCTGTTGGTTGATCTGCTATTGCATAAGCCACACTGTAGTTCGGACCAGTCCAGCCACCTTCAGACCACATAAAGTAATATTTCCCGTTGCGTTTGAACATAAATGGACCTTCCACATAGCCCTCAGGAGTGATTTCGCGAAAGGTAACACCATCGGCAAAAGGGATGAATCCATCGAACCGGTCATTCAGCTGAACGATATTACAATGCCTCCAGCCACCATAAAAAAGGTAGGTTTTATCGCCATCCTGGAAAACGAATTGGTCAATTGGCTGCGCTCCATTGTGGAACCTGTCAATTAGGGGTTTGCCGAGGTGATCTTTGAAAGGTCCTGCTGGTGATTCAGATACAGCAACGCCTATGCCTCCTTTTTCCTGATCGTTTTGAATATCGTTTGCCCCAAAGAATAGGAAATACTGTTTATCTTTTTTGATGATGGATGGCGCCCACATGGCGCGTTTTGCCCATTTGATGGACGCAGTATCGATGATGCGCGGGTGTTTTTCCCATTTAACCAGATCTTTTGAAGAAAAGGCATCCATGAAAACCTGCTTGTTGTATGGAGCTGAAAAGGTTGGATAGATCCAATATGTGTTGTCAAAGATTATCGCTTCAGGATCGGCATACCATCCAGGAAACAAAGGGTTACCACTCATTTTTGGGGGCTTCGATGGCTTTTGCGCCGCAGATGAAAAGTACAGCATCAAAGCTGTAAAGACCATCCATCCCTTGAACTTGAATTTTTTCATCCTTGAAATTAAGCCATTGCAGTTCAGCCAACAAATCCTTCGGGCATCTTTGTTTCTTTATCATGAACAGCAAGCTCCCTGATGAGGTCTGCCTGATCAGGGTATTGTTGCATCAGCATAGCCACAGTTCCGCC
Source organism: Bacteroidota bacterium (assembly GCA_039805045.1). GTDB lineage: Bacteria > Bacteroidota > Bacteroidia > Chitinophagales > Chitinophagaceae > Pollutibacter. Next base: position 1,750 of record JBDLUZ010000329.1, read on the forward strand.
TTCAAAGCATGCTCCTGTAAAGCCGGGTGCCATGGTACAACCGAAGATGGCGTATTGTCCGCCTGCACTTGTCCGCCTGCACTTAATCTTGCTGCCTGCCAGGTACCGGCCGGCACAACAGCCTGCAACTGCTGTCCTGCAGCAAGATCAGTTCCCATAACAATTTCAGTTGAATGCCCTTCAGGATAAAGGAGGTAAAGCGAGAACGGATCACCCCCGTAACAATGCCATATTTCATCATGCGCAAGCCGGTGGAACCTCGAGAGGCTAAGGGGTTGATGGCAAAGCAATCCAATCATGCAGGTGCCCAATGGCTCACCATTACTGTTGGTCTGTGTTGAACGGTAAGTGTTCTTGAACAGCGTTCCTTCCACAGGCAATGTTTCCAGTTGCAGTTGGTCAATCAGCTGTTGGATTGTTTGTTCAGGCATTCATTTCAAAGTTTATGTTTTAATCTGGCAGCAGTTGAATTCCACCACTCCGTCGCGACCGTTTCATTTCATTCACCGGTCTCGCCACCCCTCCTGTCCAGGAGGGGAGTTTTTAATTTTAAAGCACAATACGAAATATCCTTTATTTCATTTGCTGAAACTCATTTTTTCAACAAGCGTGTAATGGCTTCATCGCCTTGCATGGCATGGGCGGGTAGGGGATGGTTGCTGTTGTAAGCCGATAGTTCTTCTCGGGAAAGAAGTCTGGACTGCTTTTCACTAACCTGTCCGTCTGCTTCCAACACCGCTTCCAGGTTGAGTTTCAGGTGTTTCGCGAGGAAGGGGTAGACGGCTTGGCGTTTACCCGGACCATAATCATGTTTTTCGTTGGCCAGGTGTACATTTTCCACCAGCGCTTTGCTGTTGTACAACCCATAAACCTGTTGCATGAACGGGAACTCCACCTCCGGCGTGTTTTTGGTCCAGTCGGCTCCGTCAGATACCAGCATCATGGGCCTGGGTGCTGTCAGTGCAGCAATTTCAGCATTGCAAGTTTGGTAATCAGGAGCTTTGTGGATGGGCATGCCACTTTCGCAGGAGCATCCTCCGAAGAAATGGGCCGATACCATCACTACCGGCGCTGAAACTTTTATCCTGTTGTCTATGGCACTGAGCAGGAAAGATTGTGTGCCACCACCGGATTCACCGGTGATGCCTATCCTGGCTGAATCAATGCCGGGCAGCGAGAGGAGGAAGTCCAATGCACGGATGCTGTTGATGGCCTGCAACTGCAGTGCCAGCGGGTGCTTGTGTTGCGTTTGTTTGGCATCGCCGTAGCCGAGCATATCCCAGGTGAATACCACAGCACCCATGCGGGCAAGTGTTGCACAACGTATTTGGGCCTGATCCCTGAAACGGCCTTCCAGCGTGCCGTCATGGCCGTGCGGACTCAGGATGCCTGCATAAGAAGCTTGCTTTGCAAGGGGTCTGTAGAGGTTGCCGGTGACAAAAAATCCAGGAAGACTCTCGAAATAGACATTTTCAACCGTATAGCCATCCATCACTTTTGGGGAATGGATGACCGGCATGGAAGTGGGTGCATCTGGCAAGGATTCAAGACGCATGCCTTTTTGCAGTTGTGTGATGACCACAGACCTGCGTTGCTGCCACTGTTCCTGTGATACCGGGGATTGTTTGCGCAGCAATGCAGCGCCTTGTTCCTCCGTAAAATAGGCTCCCTGACAGAGGTTGTCTGTAGGCATGATGGACTGGCTTCGGCTCTGCATGGCCAGCAAGATAAGCAGTAGGGTTCCTTTCCAAGGCATGGGATGATTTGTATGTTTTGAATGGTAACATGAATGTAAGGCATTCTGTCAAGAACAGGTAAGCCGATAATTGCCTATATTTAATGACCTAAACAATCGCCGTATGAGCAGAATTTTTCTGGCCCTGATGGGTCTCCTCCTGATGTCTGGTATCCAGGCACAGAACACTTACAACATCATCCCCCAACCCAAGCAACTGATTGCACAGCCGGGTGCCTTCACTTTGAAACGGAGTGCCAGTGTAACCATCGGGCATGACCAATTTCAACCCGTTGCTGACTTGCTGGTAAGCCAGCTCAACAGAACAACAGGTTTTGCGTTGGTTGTCAAAAAGGGAACTTCAGGCTCCGGCATTGTATTCACGGAAAACACCAAACTCAAACCTGAGGGATATCGCCTGAACATCACTGCCAAAAAAGTGGAGATCCA
>JBDLUZ010000330.1:0-2580 GCA_039805045.1 Bacteroidota bacterium
CTCTGTAGTTGCCAGAACACACCTGCCCATGATTCGCAAACAGGAAATCATCAACGCAGGAAAGATCATGGGCGTGCGCAACATATACTTCATGGAGCAGCCTGATGATTGGTATACTACAGACATCACTCCATACATATCCGGTAAAAATTGGGATATTCCTTATGTGGAAAGGCGGATGGATAAGCTGCTGGCAGAGCGCGATTATGATTTCATCATCACCATGTTGCCACATGCAGGTCAGCACGGACATCACAAAACTTCTGTTATGATGGCACTGCGTGCTGTTAAGCGCTTCAAAGGAACAAAGAAGAAGCAGACGCACCCAAGTTTACGCTCAACAGAGCATACCGTTTTGCAGAGAATGATAAACTAAGTTATAAGATAGTTGCAGACTGGGTTATTGCTGAATACAAGTCGCAGGGTGCCATACAGGAAAACGGTATTCACAAAACCGATATGGAAATCTATCACTATTATGACCTGAACGACAATGCTGGTATTGCAAAAGTTCAGCAGTTATTTGATAGTTTGGCTAAAAGCGGTTTTCAACCCGTAGTAAAAAAATAAGTCCTTAAATCATAATATGAGGGTATTGTTTTTGCTTGTTTTTTGGGGTTCAACTTATGCCTTTGCTCAACCCGTTGATTCCACTGCTTGGGCTCAATACATGCAAGGGACAAGGCTGTTTTGGGATAGTCTTGGCGCTGATTTTTATGATGGTGTTATTGCCGGAAATGGAAGATTGGGTGTCAGCATGTACAAGGAAACAGGGAAGTCCATACGCTTCGATATCGGAAGGTCTGATGTCACCGATCAGCGGCCTCATTATCCCGATAGCATGTTTACCCAGCAATTGGTTTCGCATCCCAGGTTGCCTATTGGCAAAATGGTAATCAGAACTGCAGGAGAAATTACAAGCGCCAGTATCTACCTCGATATTTACAATGCTGATGCGCGGGGTACAATTGAAACGAGCAAGGGTAAGATTGACGTTTACTTTGTGGTTCCCAGTGGGGAAGATGTGGTCCATATTGAAATCGGAGAAAAAGGGGCAGAAAAAATCATTTGTGAATGGACAGGCGAAAAGGCCATGAGCCCACGGCTTAGTTCCGGTAGAGTTAAAGCAGCTGATTATGGGTATCAACCTAATCCGGATTTTGTACTGAAGGATTCGGCGGGTTTTGGTATCTGTTATCAGCCCTTGCTAGCGGCAGGTGAGTATGCAACGGTGTGGACACATGGCATGGCCAATGGTAAACATGTCATAGACGTTTCAGTGGGATACAGTAAAACAATAAAGGGCAAAGCGGTGCCGGAGGCTATCGGTGCCATCAGGTCTTTCCGCTCAAGGTCTCTTGTACAGGTGCTGAAAAAACACCATCAATGGTGGAATAGTTACTACCAGAAAAGCTTTATTTCATTGCCCGATAAAAAACTGGAATCTTACTACTGGCTTCAGCTATATAAGATTGCAAGCGCTACCCGTTCTGATAAACCCATCATTGACTTGATGGGACCCTGGTTCACCAGTAAGACGCCATGGCCGGCTATCTGGTGGAACCTCAATACCCAACTTACCTATTCTCCGATGTTTGCTTCCAATCACCTGGAGATGACAAAGCCGCTGTTTAGCCTACTCAAGCAAAATCAGCAGCAGCTTATCAACAATGTTCCTGCGCAGTGGAGGCATGATGCAGCAGCCATTGGTAGGATGTCGACTTTCGACCTGCTAGCTCCCCTCAATCAAAATGATTTAAGACTGGGTCAGTTTGAGCCAGGAAACCTTGTGTGGATGATGTTGTATTACTACAGGTATTACCAATATTCCGGTGATGAACAAGAGTTGCGTCAGCACATTTATCCGCTCTTAAAAAGATCTGTCAATTACCTCATTCACCTCCTGAAAAAGGATGAAAAGGGGGTTTATCACCTCGTCAAATCACATTCCCCTGAATTCGCAGATGCGGAAGATGCACATTATACACTGGCAGGGTTGCAGTGGGGATTACAGACACTGAAAAAGTTGAATGACAAGCTTCGGTTGAACGACAGGGATGCACAACGCTGGGAGGAAGTTTCGTCTAATCTTACCCCACTTCCGGTTGATGCATCGGGTTTCATGATAGGTAAAAATGTTGCGCTGACGTCTTCCCACCGGCATTATTCCCACCTCATGGCTATTTATCCTTACAGGTTACTGAATATGGAACTTGAAAGCGACAGACAGCTGGTCATGCGGTCTATCAATCACTGGCATTCTATGCCTGCAGCACTGGCGGGATACTCCTATACTGGTGCTTCAGGCATGTTCTCATTGCTGGGGGATGGAGATAAGTCGGCCCGCTACCTCAGTGATTTTTTGAAGCGCCATGCCGAACCCGGCGGATTGTATGCAGAGGCAGGTCCCTGTTTCGAAACACCTCTGGCTTTTGCAACCAGTCTGCTCGAAATGCTCATCCAGAGTGATGATGGTCGCATCCGTATTTTTCCATCTATTCCCACTTCCTGGCAGGATGCCGCTTTCAGCAAGCTGGCAGCAGAAGGTGCTTTTGAAGTGGATGCAGCGCGGATTAAAGG
>JBDLUZ010000331.1:0-3810 GCA_039805045.1 Bacteroidota bacterium
CTTTCATGATATCATGGGGAAATCATACCCCATGGCTTCCCGCGATGAACTCACAGATCAGATGGTTAGCCTCAGGCAAAGGTTTCCAACCTATGACTCATATGCTGATGCTACCCTTACAGATATTCTCGACAGCACACAGCTGCAAATGGCTTTACTGCTAAAAGCGGAAGTACTTGAAACAGTTTGGTTTGAAAATACACCTAATGGATTTGTTTTACATGCTTTACCGGTGGAAGCTAACTTTTCGCCAGTTCACGTTATTCATGTGGATGATTTCAATGCTGATGGCTCTCCGGATATTTTATTATTTGGCAATAATGAACAAGCCAGAATAAAAGTCGGGAAAATGGATGCGTCTTATGGTGTATTATTAACAGGAGATAGCAAAGGAAACTTTCTGTATGTAGATCAGGTTAAGTCAGGTCTACAGGTTACAGGAGCAGTTAGGGATCTGTTGGTGTTACCCGGATCAGGAGGTAAAAAAATCCTGATGGTTGGACGCAACAACAATGACCCCGTTTTTTATCAATACTGATCAATTTTGGCAGGGATGAAAACATGTTATTTATGTTTAGTGTGCTTTTTTGCATCATGGGTAAATGCTCAGCAAAAGTTTAGTGCAACAGACTATGTGGGAGCATTGAAATCGGCTACCGATGTTATGGTGAGTGATGTCACTTCTCCGGTTGCTGCAAGCCGGTATTATGCCTATATCAACCTGGCTGCCTATGAATCTGCAGCGCTGTTTGACACGGGCTACAAAAGCCTGTCTGGCAGTATACGTCAGTTTACTTCTCCCGTGTTGGACAATGACGAGAAATATGGCGCGGAGCCTGAACTAACCATGATGCTGGTAGTTTACAAGATGGCGCAAAGAATGCTTCCGTCAGGATTCATGCTAAAAAGGAAAATTGACTCTCTCATTAATCTTCACAAAAAATCTTCTTTGCCAGAATCAGGATTGATGTTTTCTCAATCAGCAGCCGACAAAATCGTCAAGCACGTAACAGCGTTTGCCGCAACTGATGGTTTCAGACAATTAACTAACCGAACCAGGTATACACCCAGAAGCGGACAGGCATACTGGCAGCCTACACCCCCTGCGTTCATGTCTCCTGTAGAGCCGCACTGGAATACCATCAGAACTTTTTTACTTGACTCCGCACAACAGTTCAAACCTCCAGTTCCTGCAAAGTTTAACCTGTCCAAAGGTTCCTCCTTTTTCAAACAGTTAACTGAAGTATATAATTTGGGTAAACAAGCTACTTCGGAACAAAGAAATATTGCCAGTTTCTGGGATTGTAATCCGTTTGCGGTATCGCAAATCGGACATGTTGAATTCGGACTCAAAAAAATATCGCCAGGAGGTCACTGGATAGGCATTACGGGCATAGCAGCGATTCGTGCAGGAATGAGTATGAACGAAACCGCGCTGGCCCATGCGCTTACTGCTATAGCCCTCGCAGATGGATTCATCGCCTGCTGGGATGAAAAATACCGAAGCAACAGAGTCAGACCTGAAACCATCATACAGCAGGCGATAGATCCATCCTGGAAACCCCTCTTACAGACCCCGCCCTTTCCGGAATATGTATCTGGCCACAGTGTTGCTTCTCATACTGCCGCCATTATCCTGACACGGATTTTTGGAGAGGATTTCAGTTTTGCTGACGATACTGAAGTTGAGTTTGGTCTGCCTGTAAGGACATTCAATTCATTTCGTTCAGCTGCAGCAGAAGCTGCCATTTCGAGGTTATATGGTGGCATTCACTTCCGAGATGCCATCACGGCTGGGGAATGGCAAGGGAAGCAGGTTGGAGCACTCGCTGCACAAAGATTCAGCAAGCACCTCACTCATTTCAAATAGTTCTGACATTTTATGAAAAGGATGCATTAATTTTGCTCCCATTAAACCAAAAAACAATCAGTCATGGCATACGACGTACTCGTTTTAGGAAGCGGTCCGGGTGGTTACCCCGCTGCAATCAGGGCCTCACAGCTTGGCACAAGTTTATGATTACCTGAAGCACAGTGCAGACTACGGTATAAAGTCATCCGGTGTTGAACATGACTTTCCTGCAGTTGTCAAACGCAGCAGGGGTGTGGCAGACAAGATGAGCAAAGGTGTTCAGTTCCTGATGAAGAAAAATAAGATTGATGTCATCATGGGCTACGGTCGGATAGCGTCTAAAGGTAAAATTGAAGTAACTGCAGCTGACGGTTCCAAACAGGTTGTAGAAGGCAAGTATATCATCATAGCAACCGGTGCAAGGAGCAGGCAGCTTCCTAACCTGCCACAGGATGGTAAGAAAATCATTGGTTACAGAGAAGCAATGGTGTTGCCAGAGCAGCCAAAGTCTATGGTTGTAGTAGGAAGCGGCGCAATAGGTGTTGAGTTTGCAGATTTCTACAACTCGATGGGTACTAAAGTAACTATCGTGGAGTTTATGGATCGTATTGTGCCTGTAGAAGATGCAGACATCAGCAAAGAGCTGGAGAAGCAACTCAAGAAAAAAGGAATATCCGTCCTCACTTCCAGTGAAGTCACCAAGGTTGATACTGCAGGTGCAGGGGTTAAGGCACATGTGAAAAATGCTTCAGGAGAGTCTGTTCTGGAGGCTGATATTGTGCTGAGTGCAGTTGGTATTGCTCCGAATATTGAAAACATTGGACTGGAGGAAAATGGTGTCAGGATAGATAAGGGAAGGATTGTTGTGGATAAAACCCAGCAGACTTCTGTTGCAGGTATTTATGCTATTGGTGACTGCTCACCCGGTCAGGCACTGGCCCACGTTGCCGGGAAAGAAGGGATCAATGCTGCCGAAGCTATTGCATACCTTGAGAAAAAACACCACCATCAGCCAGATGCAATCGATTATAATAACATTCCCGGATGTACTTATTGCTCTCCGGAAATTGCATCAGTTGGGTATACTGAAAAGGCTGCCAAAGAAGCAGGATATGAAATTAAAGTTGGCAAATTCCCGTTCATGGCCAGTGGTAAAGCCAGCGCTGCAGGCAATACGGATGGCTTTGTTAAGGTGATTTTTGACGCCAAGTATGGTGAATTCCTTGGCGCACACATGATTGGTGCAGGTGTAACAGAGCTGATCGCTGAAGTTGTTGTAGCCAGAAAACTGGAAACAACCCAGCATGAGATCCTCAATGCCATTCACCCTCACCCAACCATGAGTGAAGCAGTTAAGGAAGCTGTTGCAGCGGCTTATGGAGAAGCAATTGATATTTAATTTGGACGATAATTGATTTATCATTATCTTTGCCGTCCCTAAAAAATAGAGTTTATGGCACGAGTATGTCAGGTAACAGGAAAGCGACCCATCACAGGAAACAAGGTTTCCCATTCAAATATCAAGACAAAGCGTCGTTTTCTGCCTAATCTGCAGACTAAGCGTTTCTTCCTGGCTGAAGAAGACAGGTGGGTAACAATAAAGCTTTCATCAGAAGCAATCCGCACAATCAACAAAAACGGATTGTATACTGTAGTGAAAGAGCTGCGTTCACAAGGTGTAAATATTTGATTAACGTTATAATCTAAAGCAATGGCTAAGAAAGGAAACAGGGTTCAGGTGATTTTAGAGTGCACAGAGCACAAGACTACTGGCATGGCTGGTACAAGTCGCTACATCACCACCAAGAACAAGAAAAATACGCCTGAGCGTATGGAGTTGAAGAAATACAACCCCATCCTGAAAAAATATACAGTTCACAAGGAAATTAAATAATCATGGCAAAAGCAGCTTCCAAAAACGCGAAAATCAAGGACGCCAAAGCATCAGCTGAAGCGAA
>JBDLUZ010000332.1:0-2726 GCA_039805045.1 Bacteroidota bacterium
ACTGACGCAATCATCATCATCATCATCGTCTTATTAAATGCCCTTATCAGTTTTATCCAGGAATTTAAAGCTGAAAAAGCCATGACTGCTTTAAAGAAAATGTCGGCACAGCAGGTCAATGTTATGAGGGACGGTAAACCCCAAAATATTCCTGCAGAAAATTTGATTCCGGGAGACCTAATCCTCCTTGAAGCTGGTAACATTGTTGGTGCGGATGTGAGACTAATTGAAACCAACCAACTGTTCATCACTGAAGCCATGCTCACAGGTGAATCCATTCCTGTCTTAAAAAATTCAGATGCCCTCATTGAGAACGATCTCTCAACAGGAGACCTTATCAACATGGCTTTCAAAGGAACACAAATTACCGGAGGCAGAGGTAAAGGAATTGTTGTGGAAACAGGCATGCATACCAAAATCGGACAAATAGCAGGTATGCTGCAACACAAAGAAGGAATAACACCTCTCCAGAAAAGAATGGCTGATTTCAGTAAAAAACTGTCTTTTATCATTCTCTTCATCTGTATTGCCCTTTTTATGATTGGATACTTCAAAGGTGAAGATCCAATTGTGATGCTGCTTACAGCCATCTCCCTTGCAGTTGCAGCCATACCGGAAGCCTTGCCGGCATTGATAACCATCGCACTGGCAAGAGGCGCAAAAAAAATGGTAACAAAAAATATACTGATCAGAAAACTGAATGCAGTTGAAACACTTGGTTCGGTTACCTATATCTGCACAGACAAAACAGGTACACTCACCCAAAATAAAATGAAGGTTGTCAGCAATATCCCGCATCCTTCACACATCCATATACAGGTGGAAACCTCAAACCTTAATCTCTGCATGGCTTTGAATCACGATGTAGAAATGAATGCAGCCGGAGATTGGAGAGGAGATCCCACAGAAATTGCACTGGCTGAATTTTATGTGAAAACACATGGCATTTCCAATATGCAGCGCATCCGCAAAGAATTCTCCCGTGTCTATGAATTTCCTTTCGATGCCGTGAGAAAATGCATGACAACAATCCACAACTATCACAACAAATACATCGTAATCACCAAAGGTGCTGCCGAAACGCTTAGTAAAATGCTGCTTCCTGAATACAACGCTATTCAAATTAATAATGAAGTTGAGCAACTGTCTTCCGAAGGCAAACGTGTTATTACCTATGGATTTAAAATCATCGAATCACTGGATGAATCACCTGTAACAACAGCAATTGAAAATGAATTGCATTTCGCCGGATTAACTGGCATGATTGATCCTCCCAGAGAAGAGGTAAAAGAAGCCATTCAACAATGCAAAACTGCAGGAATTCATACTGTTATGATTACAGGTGATCATCCCAAAACCGCTGCTTCAATAGCTGCAGAAATCGGTTTGATTGAACAGGATGAATGGGTTGTTACAGGCAAAGCTTTAAACGAAATGAACGATCAAACTTTTGCAGAAAAAATAGAAAAAATCAGGGTATATGCAAGAGTCTCTCCTGAACAAAAGTTAAGGATCGTCCGCACACTGCAACAAAAAGAACACTTTGTAGCCATGACGGGCGACGGTGTGAACGATGCCCCATCTCTTAAAGCTGCTAATATTGGTGTTGCCATGGGGATAAGCGGTACCGACGTCAGTAAACAGGTTGCGCAAATGATTTTACTCGATGATAATTTTGCCAGCATCGTTAAAGGCGTAAAGGAAGGCAGGCGGATTTATGACAATATCAGGAAGTTTGTTAAATACATCATGACCTGCAATAGTGCTGAAATATGGACTCTTTTACTGGCACCTTTCTTCGGACTGCCTGTTCCGCTGCTGCCTATTCATATATTGTGGATTAACCTGGTAACAGATGGTATACCAGGACTAACACTTGCCGGAGAAAAATCAGAACCGGATATCATGTCCAGGCCTCCAAGAAAAACAGGTGAAAGCCTGTTTGCAGGTGGTCTTGGATTTCACTCTGGGTTGGAATGTGTATGGCAGGAATTACACTCGCGGTTCAAAACTGGGCATTAAAAAATGATCATGCACATTGGCAAACAATGGTATTCACCGTCTTGTCTCTTGCTCAACTTGCTCATGTGCTGGCCATCAAAAGGGAGAAGAGTCTTGTTATTTCAGGCGGACTATTCAACAACATGTCTCTGATATGGGGAGTTCTCTTCACTTTTGCCCTTCAAATGGCAGTAATTTACCTGCCTTTCGCCAATAAAATACTGAAAACAGCTCCACTGACATTGCAGGAATTGCTCATCTGTATCGGCGGCGCAGCTTTGCTTTTCCACGCTGTGGAAATAGAAAAACTGCTTAAAAAACTTTTCAAATCAAAATGATATTCATCACCTGATTGATTCAGGCAAACTGAAAGCCACATAACTATCTCCATTGGGACCACCCCACTTGGAGCCTCCACAGGCTATCACCACATATTGCTTGCCATCCACTGCATAGACAGCGGGTGTGGCCACGCCTGAAGCTGGTAAAGTGGTCTCCCACAGCAGTTTTCCGGTTCGCTTGTTGAATGCCCTGAACTTGTTGTCTGCCGTTGCGCCGATAAACAGCAATCCGCCTGCAGTAATGACTGATCCACCGTAGTTTTCCCTTCCGGTTGTGGGTATGCCTTTTTTCTTTAGCTCTTCAAACTCGCCAAACGGTATCTTCCAGAGATACTTTCCGGTTTGCAGGTCGATGGCATTGAGTGTACCCCATGGCGGCGCAAT
>JBDLUZ010000333.1:0-4332 GCA_039805045.1 Bacteroidota bacterium
CCGTTCAGTACATTGTTTTTGGATGCGATATTGTAATCAACACCGGCAACCCTGTTAAAATCTGCACTGCCAGCGGCGTCTTTGTTGGTGAATATGAAACCGATACTTGAACGGTGAAATACCTTTTGTTGCAGAGCGATTACTGAAAAATTATTGGCAGGCTGATTGATTGAATCGATCGCCGCTGTTCGCATCTGCATCACACCCAGCCGGAGGTCATCGCCAATTTTTCCACTCAGGCGCATGCCTGCATCGATTTTATTCTGAATATTCTGTCCTGTTCCAGGATCCCTGGTTACCCCAATCCTGCGGGAAAAGAAAGGTCTGATGCCATCTACACCGAAATTGGCAAAGAGGTCTCCGTTCTCCAGGAAAAATTGTCTTTTTTCGGGAAAAAGGATTTCAAAACGGTCGAGGTTGGTCACCTGGTTATCCACTTCTACTTGCGAAAAATCTGGGTTAAAAGTGAGGTCAACATTGAGTGATGACCCTAGGCCCACCTTGGCATCACCGCCAAATCCGATTTTCGATTGGGAAGTGAAGTTTCTGTTATCAGGAGAGCTTGCCACCGGATTTCTAAATAGGCTGGGAGATACAAAAGGTATGAGTGAAATGTTAGGTCCTTTTCTGCTTATGGGCGTTTCAAATGCCAGCGGTTTATTGAACGCCAGACTGATCATGGCATATTGATTGGGCACCCGTGCCCATCCTGATCTTTCCCCATTGTGGCTGTCTAACCTGTAGAAATTCACCAACCATTTGTCTGAACCGTTTCTGAAGCGAATGGTATTGAACGGGATAGCCATTTCCATGGTCCAGTAATCCTCATGAATCCTGGATTCCGCTTGCCATTTATTGTCCCACGACAAGCTGAGGTCTTCACTCACTACACCGCCATTCACAACCAGTCCTTCGCGTTGCACACCAAAAGGATTGATGCCAAACGAAAAGGAGTTCATCCGATCCATGAATGGATCAATGCTCACCACAATGGCATCATTGGCTTCACCCCTGAAATCCCGTTTGAGTGATGGCGTAACGTACTGCTGATTCTTAACTGTATTGAACATCCTGGCAGCGACATAAAGGTGTTTATCGTCGTAGGTAACCATGACTTCTGTCTTCGATTTTGACATTAGGCTGTCAACCGGAAAATTCTGAATGAAATTTGTAGCTTTCTGGGCCTTTTCCCAGGTTTGTTCAGCAATGTAGCCATCCACTTTGATGTGTTCAATGGTTTTTCTGGCAAAATAACCTACTGATAATAAACTAACTTTTTTCATTGATGGACCAAAGTTAAGATTCTGTATGAGATGATGGTATTCAAGCATTGAAATCGTTTTCGTTTCTTCAATATGTAACCCGGATGTTTTCAGGTAAATTGTAGGATAAAAATCATGCATGTTAAAAGCATTAATCCTATCTGGCGCATTATTATCCATCACACTCAGTTCCGCTGTTTCTGAAAAACCTGGGCATGACAAATGGATGAAAAAGGCAATTGGCGTATTGTCGGCATCTGTAATGAAAGAGGCCGATTGGGCTTTGTTGCAAAATCCGGAAACGGTTACTGCATCCAGGGCAGTCCGCAGCGCAGGAGGGGTTCATGATTTTTTTTCAGAAGGCGACTATTGGTGGCCCGATCCCAGGCATGTGGATAGTCCGTATATCCAGCGAGATGGGATTCAGCAGGGTTATGGGAGCGCTTGCCTCTGCTTACCTCATCAACCCGGATGAACGCTATGCCGAACAGGCATTCCGGCATGCCAGGGCGTGGTTTATGGATGTTGAAACCTTGATGTCTCCACACCTGAAGTTTGCACAGGCTATCAAAGGTAGGTTTACCGGCAGGGGTATAGGGATTATAGACACCATCCACCTGCTGGAAGTAGCGAGAGCACTGCAGGTACTGGAAAACAGCAAGGCTGCATTAAAAGATGATTATATCATTTTTAGAAACTGGTTTGCAGATTACCTCGGCTGGTTAACGACACACCCATACGGACTTGATGAAAGCAGGGCATTGAATAACCATGGTACCTGCTGGACCCTACAAGTAGCGGGATTCGCCTCTTTTACAGGCAACGATTCGTTGTTGCAGGTATGCAGGGAAAGGTTTGAAAAAATGCACCTACCCGGACAAATGGCAGCCGACGGATCTTTCCCCAAAGAAATCGCCCGAACCAAGCCCTATGGATATTCCCTATTCAACCTGGATGCCATGGTGATGATTTGTCAGGTATTGGAGAACAGCAAGGGACGAGTGACGAGTGACAAGGGAAGAGGGAAGAGGGGAAATACAGCCAGGCACGAGGCACAAGGGACGAGTGACAAGAGACGAGTGACGAGTGACAAGGGAAGAGGGATGAGAGGAGATTTGTGGAGTGTAACGATTGATGGGGGAAGATCCATCCAGAAAGGCGTGGATTTTTTGCTTCCATTTGTGAGAGATAAAAAATCATGGCCATTCAAACAGGATGTGATGTACTGGGATGAATGGCCGGTGGCACATCCCTTTTTGTTATTCAGTGCCATAGCTTACCAGGATGAATCCATTTTCCAGACCTGGGCTGAATTGAACACCTGCCCATTCGGCACCCGCTTATCTGGCTTAAAGAAACTCGCTAAATGTGACAAATATCACATTTTTGATTAATTTCTATAATTATTTTTGTATTCAACTTTCAACAACAACATTATGAAAAAAAACATGGGTAGCACAGACAAAGTCATCAGACTTTCAGTAGCAGCAGTTTTAGCTGCATTGTATTTCACCGGAACAGTAACTGGAACACTGGGTATCGTTGCCCTCGTTGCAGCAGGCGTATTTACACTCACCAGCCTTGTTAGTTTCTGTCCGATTTATCCAATCCTTGGCATCAACACATGTGCCGTTAAAAAATGATGAAAAAATATCTATTATATCTTGTGGGAGCCGCTGTTGGCGGACTGGGAGGATTCCTTTACTGGAAATATGTGGGTTGCCTGACAGGTACCTGCAAAATCACTTCCAGTCCGGTTAACAGTACTTTGTATTTCGCCATGATGGGTGCTTTGTTATTCAGTATGTTCAAAAAACAAGAAACACATGGAAGCTAATTCAACATTCGGAGACATCATCAAAGGCGATAAGCCAGTATTGGTCGATTTTTTTGCAGAGTGGTGTGGTCCTTGTAAAATGATGGCACCGATTCTCAAAGACCTCAAAACACAAATGGGTGACTCCGCCACGATTCTGAAAATTGATGTCGACCGCAATCAGGCGCTGGCTAGCCATTTTCAGGTTCAGGGTGTGCCAACGCTTATTATCTTTCAAAACGGACAGGTTAAGTGGAGGCAATCGGGTGTAGTGCCTGTCAATCACCTAAGAAATGAATTGCAGAAACTGATGCAGCAATGATTTGATAGGCTGCTGATTTTTTTGTAAATTCATGTAAAGGTCTGTGTGATGTGGAATTGTGTGAGAGCCCCAAGGGGGATGGTATTATTGATTTTCTTATTTTTTTCTTTTAAGTTGAACGCCCAGTCACTGCTGGTCTGGGAGCAACAACGTATCATTTATTTTCAGACGGAGTTCGGCAAACCTTCGCTCAAACAGGCAGTTCATTTCTCTGTTCAGACACCAGTTGAAGGATTGGTCATTCAAGCTCCTGATTTCTTTCAGTTATCTGCCGATGGGATATCTTTTTCCCGCTTTGCAGTTTTTTCGTTGGAACAATTAAGGAAAGGGAAACAAACATTGTATGTTCGGTTTTATCCCGAAAATAACATGTTGGCAGTGCTTGATACCTTACAGCTTACTGGCGCACAGGCTGCACCCGGACAAACATTTTTTCTTCAGGGTGATACGTTCTCTAGAGATCATACACTTGATATTGTTAACTGGAACATTGAGTGGTTTGGCAGTAGAACCACAGGATTCGGTCCGGCTGACGACGACCTTGCACAGGCCAATATCAAAAAGATTATGGATAGCCTCGATGCAGATGTTTATGCCTTCTCAGAAGTTGTAGACACGCTGAGATTCAGTAAGCTGATTGCTTCCATGCCCGGTTATGGGTATAAACTGACTGATTACTGTTCAGGTGCTGCAAGCAATAATACGGCTGCGTATGCAGTTGGACAAAAGCTTGCATTTGTGTACCGGAAATCAATCTTCAGTAGCATTGCTGCAAGAGGCATGCTTCGGCAGCGTGAATCTGCCAGGGTAAATTGGGCAAATGGTCGGTTTCCTTTTTTAAATGAGGCGACTTTCAACAGCAATTTAGGGGGCGCTAAAATTAATTTTATACTGCTGCATGGAAAGTCGGGAAACACCTTCTCGGATCACCA
>JBDLUZ010000334.1:0-2832 GCA_039805045.1 Bacteroidota bacterium
TTCCAGTTGTAGCAATTTATCTGCCTTGGGCACTTTCTGCGCCGCAATGATGATGCCTGTCCGCAAATCTATCTTGCCAAAATCATCAAAAACGATTTCCGGTTTCAGGTCGTTTACAGGAACTGCGGGTGATGCAGGAGGTACAGGTTGTTGTTCTGCGTGTTGCATAGCTGCTGATTTCAAAATTTGTATTTGGTCTGCAATCTCCTGGTCTTCGATTTTCCGGAACAGGAGTTGCGGTTCCCGAAGGCTGTATCCCATGCTCAGCAACTTCATGCTGCCAGCATTTTGCCAATCGAGAATCTTATCCACCACTTTCATCATGTGACACATTTTGCGGGCGGTTGAAGGCAGGAAAGGATTGATGAGGACAGCCAAGTTAGCAGTCAGCTGCAAACAGTTATACAAACAATTGTCAATCAGTTGTTGATTTACAGGGTTCTCCGCCACCGTCTTGGCCAGGATCCAGGGCTCTTTTTCCTGCATATAGCGGTTCCCTTTTCTGGAGAGATCAATCACCTCAAAAAGTGCCTCACGGAATTTGTAATGTTCAAGCAGGGCTTCAATGCGATTCTTGGCACCGGCGATATCCTGAATCAGCTGATTATCTTTTTCATCAGCAAGATCAGTATGGTAACGTGGCACTTTACCGCCACAGAGTTTGTGCATCAGCACAAAAGTGCGGTTCACATAGTTGCCGAAAATGGAGACCAGTTCGCTGTTGACTGCATCCTGGAATCCCTTCCAGGTAAACTCTGAGTCCTTGCTTTCCGGTGCAATCTGTGTGAGGTAGTAGCGCAGCATGTCCACGCATTGGTCGCCACCATTTTCCTTCTTCACAAATGCCTGAATAAAATCACGCATTTCCAGCTTCCAGTTGCGGCTGGTGCTCATCTTGTCGCCTTCCAGGTTGAGGAATTCGTTGGCAGGCACATTGGCCGGAAGAATGTTTCCATGCAGCTTGAGCATGGTAGGGAAGATGATGCAATGGAACACGATGTTGTCCTTACCAATGAAATGCACCAGCTGCGTATCCTGGTCGTACCAATAAGGCTTCCAATCTTTGTTATTGTCCAGTGCCCATTGTTTGGTGGCTGAAATATAGCCGATCGGTGCATCAAACCAAACATATAAAACTTTGCCGCTGGCTTCCTCCAGGGGCACTTGCACCCCCCATTACCGCCCGCGATTGTAATCCGCCATCAATCCAGCTTTTGCATTGTCCAACAACAGATGCACGCCAATCATCTTTATGCGCTTCCAGAATCCATTTTCTCAAGAACTCCTCATGACGTGCGAGTGGCAGGTACCAGTGCGTGGTTTTCCGCTTCACAGGTGATTGTCCGCTGATGGTGCTTACCGGGTTGATCAGTTCATCCGGACTCAAAGCTGTTCCGCAGGATTCGCACTGGTCGCCAAAGGCACGATCACTTTTGCAATGCGGACAAATTCCTTTGATAAATCTATCGGCCAAAAACGTTTGTGAACCCTCATCAAAATATTGCTCCGTCTCTTTTGTTTCCAACTCTCCACGCTCATGCAAGTAGGTAAAAAACTCCCTGGAAGTTTCATGGTGAAGTGGATCGGATGTCCGATGATAGACATCAAAACTGATATGAAGGTCTGCAAAATCCTCCTTCATTGCCTGATGATACTTATCGATGATTGCCTGTGCTGTTGTTCCCTCCTTCATCGCCTGAATGGGTATGGCGGTGCCATGTTCATCGCTTCCGCACACAAAAACAACATCACGCTTTTGGGCGCGTAGGTATCGGGTGTAGATGTCTGCAGGGATATAGGCACCTGCAAGGTGACCAACATGTTTGAGACCGTTGGCATAAGGCAGGGCTGAAGTAACCAGATAACGTTTGGGTTGTGACAAGGTTTCCATAATTTGACTACAAATTTAAACATAAAGCGTCAGCATTTTCCATGAAACCATTTCCCCACAATGAATTAACTTTCGGGTATGAAAACAAGGATACCATTTGAAGAGATGCACGCCACCATTACCAAGGCTTTTGTGAAAGCTGGTATGCCTGAAGACAAAGCTGCCACTTGTGCCCGTATCCATACCGAATCCAGCAGGGATGGGGTTTATTCCCACGGACTGAACCGGGTGGAAAGATTTGTGGAATACCTGCACAAAGGTTGGGTAGATCCATTGGGGGAGCCGGTACTTGCCTCTTCATTGGGAAATATGGAAATTTATGACGGCAATCTGGGTCCCGGTATCCTGAATGCCATGCATTGTATGGACAGGGCCACGGAGATGGCGGCAGCCAATGGCATGGGCATGGTCAGCCTCCGCAATACCACACACTGGATGCGCGGTGGCGCCTTTGGATGGCAGGCAGCCGAGAAAGGATACATCAGCATTTGCTGGACCAATACGGAATCCTGCATGCCTGCATGGGGTGGAAAATCCAGTGCCATTGGTAACAACCCATTCATCATAGGCATCCCAAGGGAAGACGGACATGTGGTGCTCGACATGGCCATGTCTCAATACTCCTATGGAAAGCTGCAGGTAACCAGGCTGGCTGGACAAAAACTACCCTATCCCGGAGGATTTGACCATGAAGGGCAGCCCACCGATGATCCCGGAACCATTGAGGAAACCCGAAGAATTTTACCCATGGGCTATTGGAAGGGATCAGGTTTTGCTGTGATGCTGGACCTCTTGTCTGCATTGCTTTCGGGAGGATTAACTACGGCCGGTATCGACAAAAAAAACCTGGGAAGCTGTGGTAGCTGTTGCCAGGTTTTCATGGCATTTGATCCCTTAAAAATCAATGATCACGCCTTTGTAACAGGAGCCCTTTCAGAAAC
>JBDLUZ010000335.1:0-2753 GCA_039805045.1 Bacteroidota bacterium
CTTGAAGCGGATTAAACCTTCAGCAAAGGTTGTTCCCGCCTTGTATTGCCCCGTGATTTCATGCGGTAGGTCTGGCTTCATGAATGGTTGGTCCATTCTTCGGATGAATTTGGAAGGGTCATTTTTATCAAACAAGGCTTGTCCGCTGGCATACATGCCTTTTGGTAATTGGGGGTCAGCCTGATCAGATTCAATGTTTCTTCCGTTGTAGATCAGCAGGATGCCTTCAGTTGTGAATAGGGCAGGCGGACCGCATTCCACCAGGTGGCTGTCGAATTTGTAGGGTCTTGTTTCCATTACTTTCATCAATTCTCCTTTTGCATCTACCATCGGATACCAGTCTTTGCCATTTTCAGACCAGGCCAGGTTAACAAAGGTTTCACCCCAATACATCCAGTATTTGCCGTTGATTCTCGGAGCGATCATTTTGCCGTTCACCATTTTGGTGATTATAGAACCCGACTTACTCCATCCCTCATTGAATTTGCCGTTATAGGCTTTCAGGAAGACTGGTCCTTGTTTTTCCCAATGGTGCAGGTCTTTGGAAACGGCTGATGAAAGTCGGGCTACTTTGTTGTTCCAGCTTGTATATACCATCAGGTAATTACCATCTTCGGTTTCAACCACGCGCGGATCTTCGCAACCACCCGGATAATCCCATTGTTTCATTTCTGAATTATCTGGATAGAGCACAGGTTTGGGATGGCGGGTGAAATGAATGCCATCGGCACTCACAGCCAATCCAATGCGGGAAGTCCGGTGGCCCAGCTTGGCATCCTTATTGTCCTCAGCCCGGAACAGCAGGTAAACACTATCGCCTTTCACAATGGCTGCAGGATTGAACACATGCACCGGACAAAAGAACGTGTAGGAAGAGTCTGGTCCGAGTATCGGATTGGTTGCGGGTTTGCGGAAACCTGATATAAACTGAGCGTTAGATGGAGACATCAACAACAAACAGGAGATAGTGGCAAGTAATTTAATATGGATGTTAATTTTCATGAGCAGACTTTAAATCAATGAAGAAATCTTTGTAGTTAAAGGGTTATTGTCTGTTAGTTAATTTGATTTTCAAAATACTTATCTAAAATTATATTTGTCATATCTGCCATAAATAATGGTATGTTGATCAAATTGTCATCATACGTTAAGTTTTTCATTGAGTAACGAATTCTAATATCAGGATTAAATCTTTCGTTGTAAAATGCAAGACTTTTACTGCGAACATTTTCATCTGATTTTACTTCTGCGGGAATAATTTTATTTTTAAATTGAATGATAAAATCAACTTCTGCTTCATTTTGAGATGTCCAATAACGGGGTATAACATCCAATTGTCTTCTTAAACTCTGTAGAATATAATTTTCAGTTAGTGCTCCTTTAAATTCAGTAAATAATCTGTTTTTATCAACAAATGCACCCGGATCAAGATTAGATAGTTGTCTAAGCACGCCAACATCAAATAAATAAAGCTTAAATGAATGAAGATCATCATAAGCAATAAGGGGTAGCCTAGGTTCATTGCAACGATGAATTTTACATACTAATCCTGCTTGTTCCAGCCACTTGATAGCATCTTCATATTCTCTCGCTCTTGCACCCTTTTTGATTAGTTGATATATAAACTTTTTATTTTCTCTTCCAAGTTGAGAAGGAATTGAATCCCATATGTGTGCAATTTTTGCAACATCCTTCATGACTGGATGCTTTGAAAAATCAAATTTATACGTCGTGATGATATCTTTCAAAGCAGTCAATACAAATTCTAAATCTTTGTGTTCTAATAAAGCAAGAACTGCTTCAGGAAGTCCGCCAGTAATAAAATACTTTTTTAAATAGTCTCGAATTGGATTAAAGAATATATCAGGTATATTTTCGTTCAATGGGTGATTCATTAAATAGTCGAATAGTGTGGCATCAGCAGCCCGTAGAAACTCCATGAAGGAAATCGGATAAATTTCTGCAAATGTTACTTTTCCAACCGGAAATGAAGCTTCCTTTCCCAGTGTTATTCCAAGAAGTGAACCTGCACAGGCAATTGCTTGTTCAGGCAATGTTTCACTAAAATATTTCAATGAATTTAATGCGGGGATACATTCCTGTACTTCATCAAAAATAATCAATGTGTTTTCATTGATTTGTTTTCTGTGGATGATTGAAAGGTTATTGATAATCCTGGTTACATCCTTTGTTTCCTCAAAAAACTGCTTTAGTTCTGGTTTTTCATCAAAATTGAAGTACGCGTAGTCTGTAAATTGATGGGTACCTAACCATTTTAGAAGAAAGGTTTTCCCTACCTGTCTTGCTCCCTTGAGTATCAGTGGCTTTCGAATGGAACTGTTCTTCCACCTGCTTAAACTGTCTTCTGCGTCTCTTTGAATATACATTTTACAAAAATAAGTGACAAAAACGTGATAAAAATCACATAAATGTCACTTATTGTGTGAAAATACAATTACTGATCAAATCCGCCCCTGCGTTTGGCAATCACATAAATGTCACTTATTGTGTGAAAATACAATTACTGATCAAATCCGCCCCTGCGTTTGGCTTTTACTGGAGCGGGCCAGCTGCGCGGACCTTGACCGTTGCCAGACATTACGGCTTTTTCGTTGGAGCTGCGTTCAGGGTCTTCGCAGGCCATGTACACCAGGATAGCGGTGACGATGGCATTGTTGCGGAGGTCATCGAAAATGATTTTGTCGTAAGTATCGCGGTTGGTATGCCAGGTGTAGTTGAAATAAGACCAGTTC
>JBDLUZ010000336.1:0-2582 GCA_039805045.1 Bacteroidota bacterium
CGAGTCCCTTAATCACCGGAAACGACGGAGAATGCGTTACTGCTTGCATCGGCAGCACGGGTTGTTCGGCAATACTCTTTTTACAACTCATTATGCTTATGCCAATAAACATAAATAAATTTAATTTGATTGATTTCACTATTTTCATTTCAGTTTCTTTTTAATTGTTGCAGTAAGCAGAGTAGGTGTTCGCACGCCAGCGCGTATTTCACCACTCGGAAGGATAATCATATCCCTATACATCAATGCAGTGGTTGTCACCGGTGAGGGAAAGGGAATTGTCCCTATTTCTTTGCAGATGCCAGTAGATGGATGGTATGACAGAACTACTTTGCTGAAACCCGGGTGATTCGACAACAACTGGTTTTTTTGGTTGATAAGCGATGTCCTCTTGCGCTCATCTGCTTTAGCAATTGCTGCGAGGGTTTGTTCAACCCGGGTAAATGTTTGAGCGCGATCGCCGCCCAAAAGAATAATTTCATCATTTCCAGACGCCACTGCGGTGCCTGCTGAAATGGGATAGGGCAAGGATTTGAGTTCAGTCCAGCTGCCCTGCAAGCCAGTCAATACCGCAGTGGCATAGGCACGTGGTGCCGGCAAAGGCTGTATGCTTTTCCATCCTGACGCGAGATTGTTGAGATCAAGTGTCCAACAGGCATCAACAGTACCAGAAACGGTTTCACCACCCAGCAAAAAAACTGATTGACCATAAGAAACAGCAACGGCATTGGAGGTGGCAATGGGTAGTGAAGGCAGTTGTTGGATGTTAAGCGCTTTGGTCTGGGCATCCAAGGCAAACAGGAAGGCATCGGTACTGTATCCATTTGCATTCTCCCCTCCTGCCGTTACAATACCTTGAATGGTATTGCAACTGGCTGAATAGGCAAGGGGTTTGGACAAATGATCAACTGATGAAAGTGGTATGGGTTGTCCGGTTGAAAGACCGTACAGGTAGATAGGAGTATGGTATTTTTTTTGTCCTCCTTCCCAGGGAAGTCCGTCTGGAAAATTGGCACCCCCGGCAATGAGCATGATTTCGTTGTGGATGCCTGCAACCGGACCAGCCAATCCTGGATTCGGTTTGCCGTTCAGGTCTGGCAGTTGGGTAGCAACTTTCCAATCAACTATGCTGGTTTCTTGCGCAAAAAGGTGGGTGGCTAGCTGCATGCAGAAGAATAGGATGATTGACGCAGATTTTATCATGGGTGCTGGTGCATGAGTCAAACTTCAATTTCGGCCTTTTTTGGCAAAGCGGAACAAAAAGTGTGGAAACCAACTTGTTGGGCATCAGCTTTGAATTGTTCAAATGAAGACGCGTTCATGTTTTTCACCGGCAACCGGAATGCTCCGCAGTCCATTCCAATTAACTTCATGAAAGCTTTGCCGGTTGCAATACCCCCATATTTGCCCAATAGGGCAATCATATCTATGGACTGCTGTTGCAACCGGGCTGCTTCTTTCAGGTCATGTGCATGGAATGCATCCATCAGTGCATGGTATAAGGGAGCTGCATAGTTGTAGGTACTGCCCACTGCACCTTGGGCTCCTGCTGCCAATGCAGACAGGAAGGTTTCATCGCGGCCCCAGAGGATACTGTACTTTCCATTCCCGTAGTGCGTGCAGGAGAGGTAATCCATCAAATCCTCATGGGTGTATTTGATCCCTTTGAAATTGGGTATGCGTCCATCCACCGCTTTCAGGAGATCAAGCATAGAAAAATTCACACCAGTCAGTACTGGAATATGGTAAAAATAAAATGGCATGTGTGGAACCGCAGCTGCCACTTCTGCGCAGCAATCTGCAAGCACTTGTACATTGGCCGGCTTGAAATAATAAGGCGGCAGGAATGAAATGGCATTGATACCCACTGATGCCGCATGGATGGCGAGTTTCTTACAATCCGCCAAACAAGTGCCCCCAACGAGTTGCATCACAGTGAATTCGTTTTGCCCCCGATTGCATGTTACCCAGGCTTCAGCCACCTGCATCTTTTCTTCCATGGTCAGGGAGACACCTTCACCTGTGGAACCACAGATGAAGGCGCCTTTGATACCGTTATCCAGCAACAGGGCATGATAGTCTGGAATGAGTTCCAGATGCAGTTCCCCGTTGGCATGCATGGGGGTGAAAGGAGCGGCAATGAGTCCGCTCAATCTTTGTTGTTCCATGTTCTTGTTTTATCAGTATCCTGCTGTTTGTTTCAACAACGGATCCGCCAGGAATTTAGCCGTGCTTGTTGGGGAGAAATAGGTTGGATTGATGTTGGCATAAACGTAGCTGTCGCCTGCCCTGCGCAATGCCCACCAGCGTTTTCCTTCCCCTATGAATTCCCTGAGGTATTCATCCAGAATGGCATTCATATTGGCACTGATGGAACCATTGACGTATGGTGTAAATGTGGCTCCATATGCACGTGCGCGAATGGCATTGATTTCTGCAGCAGGATCCTCGCCCAGCTTGGCTTTGGCTTCTGCAAGCAGTAACAACACATCTGCATATCGGTAGATCGGAAAATCATTATCAAAAATCTGTGTTGTTCCTGATGTTGAGCCAACATACTTGGTCAACATCACACCCCTGAC